>JAAFHM010000033.1 GCA_013298375.1 Ignavibacteria bacterium
TCCAAGAAACTTAACCACACGGCATTAAAATCAAAGATATACATTTCCGCTTTGAAGCGAGCTTTTGAAGAATTGAGAACTCTTGAACCTATTCAGCTTCAGAACCTCGCTGCGTAAGGTGAGTGAATAAATTCTCTTTCCCCGCTATCATGGAAACCGCATCACAACAGACTTCCAACGATATTTTGCCTAAGGATGTGGTTGTTTCCGCGACCGACGGCTATGCTCTGGCAGCAAGTATTTATACGCCTTTGGTAAGCAATGGTCGTGTGATTTTGCTTAATTCCGGCACAGGCGTAAAGCGCGGATACTACCGCAAGTTCTCATCATTCCTTGCCCGCGAAGGCTTTGTGGTCGTTACCTACGATTATCGTGGTATCGGCGATTCGCTGCGCGTCCCGATTCACGATTTTGACACGAGCATCAGCGAATGGGGTGAAAAAGACTGTGTTGCTGCATTGGATTGGGTCGCAGAGCATTATCCCGAATTTCCTCTTACGGTCATTGGGCATAGTGCGGGCGGGAAAATCCCGGGTTTCGCCCACAACAACACTCGTATTTCCTCGCTGGTAATGATTGCCGTGCCGAATAGTTATTGGGGGTTGTGGCATTGGTGGGGGCGGCGCGTGTACTTCCTTGGCGTTCAGTTTGTGATGCCCGCACTGTCGCACATATTGTCGTATTTTCCGGCACGTTTTCTGGGTTTGGGGGAAAATTATCCCAAAGGGGTGGCATTGCAATGGGCGCGGTGGAGCCGGCAACGCTTGTATTTACGCCACCCTGAGCGTGGACATTTTCCCAATTACTTCGATACTTTTCGTGGGAAGGCTCTTTCCATCAGCTTTTCGGACGATATTATTGCGACCAGTGCGGCGGCGGCGGCATTTTTGCAGTTCTATACGCAAGCCGCCAGCCAGACGCATTGGCATATTGACCCCAAAGAGCATAATATCAAGGGTATTGGTCATTCCGGCTTTTTTCGTGAGGCGTGTGAACCGCTTTGGAAGCGGCTTGCGGATTGGATTGTGTCAGGGGGATTATAGAATGGGACGCGAACCCTAGTAGATCACTTGATTTACCAAACGCTTCAGTAAGCAATAAAAAAAATTGGTAACTGGTCAGGTGCGCCTGTCCGTCCTACGCTTTCCTAAGCGTAGAACGGATTACCCGGAAGACTTTTCGACAAAAACACGTATAAATTATTACCGGGAAACCCGTGCGACGGCAGCGTTCTCGTACTCTTCAGCCGTCGGACGGGAAGACCTGACCAGTTACAAAAATTGAATATTTTGGGTGATGACAGTGAATGGTCTGGTATTAAATAAGAAACGCCCCGTATTCACTCACGTCTTTGGAAAAACCAAGCACCATGAAACCAGAACCCATCACCGACCAAGCCCTGCTTGCTGGTATCAAACAGCACGAAAGGGCAGCATTGAACATCCTTTACACATTTTACTATCCCACCGTTGAACGGTTTATTCTACGCAACAACGGCTCAAAAGCTGATGCGGAGGATGTTTTTCAAGAAGCACTTATCGTGTTGCTGAAAAAAATACCAACTGAAGATTTTACACTCACCTCGTCGCTTAAAACCTACATTTTTGCAGTTGCCAGCAATATTTGGTTCAAGCGCCTCCGCCGTGCAAAGCGCACTGTACAAGCCGATTTCACCGACTTCGACGAGGCACTCACCGCCCACGACCACGATACGACCTACACACTCGAACTTGAAGCGGACGAGGAAGAGCAGACGCTCAAACTCCGCATCCAACGCTCATTAGAGAAAATTACGGAACATTGCCAACGCCTCATTCGCGCTATCTTTTTTCAGAACAAAAAGGCAAGCGAGTTGGGTTACAAAAACGCCCACACCGCACAGAACCAGCAGTATAAGTGCATGGAACAGCTTCGCAAAGTAAACGATACCCCTAACGCTTAAACACAAACACAATGGAAACACCCACAAACACGATGCTTCGGATGCAGCCGCAATCCGAAGCACAAGGAGCGGCTTGCCCGTTCATTCCGGCAGAAGAACGCCGCCGCGCACCTCTTTGGAAGCAAGTAACCACCTTCTTTTTTCGCTTTGGTGTCTGTCCAATGTGCATGACGGCAAGCGTTTCCTACAGTCTCTACGAACTCCTACGCTTCCGCCGTATTCGCCCCGAACACTCGGTGTGGTCAGTCGCGTCTGAGGCTTCTCGTCTGTAAATTCATCTTGTTCAATCATCATTTCAAAACAACCATGAAACTCACAACCAATAAACTCGCACCAACACTTCGTACCAACGATGTTTTTGGAACAACCTTCGACCTCCACGCCGCCGCTAGAAGTGGTCAGAAAATGTTGCTCAGTTTTTTTCGATCTGCGGGCTGCCCCGTCTGCAACACCCGTGTGGCGCAACTTATGGGCAATGTTCCGCGCTGGCAAGAACAAGGCTTAATCGTGGTTGCGGTCTATGAATCCAGCCGTGAAAATCTGCTCGGCTATGTGCAGGATGCCACAGAGCGCCGCCGTTTCCCGTTCACCATCATTGCCGACCCGGAACGTCGGTTTTATGAGGCTTTTGGCGTAGAATCGTCATTTAGCAAGATGATGGGCGGTTTTATGAAAGGCTCTGTTATCAGCATGGCTAAAAATGGCAGCGATTTTGGCGGGACATTGGCAAAACCAAAGCAAGATGGCTCCATGACCCGCATCGGTGCAGACTTCTTGATTGATGGGCGCGGGTTCATCCACACCGCGCATTACGGCTCACACTTGGGCGACCATTTGCCTGTGGAAGCAGTCTCGCGCTTTGCGGCATTGCAAACTATCGGCATGAGTCCAAATGCCCACGTGACTGCATAAAATTCACTGGCTACAATATGGTACTTTAGGGCAATCGCATGAGAGTTTCAAACCCATATCAATCTTTGCTCTATTGAGCATTTGAATTGCAATCCATCCATTGGTTGGAAGGCTGAGGTTTTAAGCCGTTTTCAAAAAATCATCCGATTGCCCTAACACTTGGGTACCAATTTCTACAAGCGATACAAGTGCAAACCATTCTCTCCATCTCATTTTCCCGACGGCGACGCAATATTTTGAGCAAAATGCTCTCGCAGTTTTAGCGTCGCCTTCACGCCGACTGCTTTCTCCAAAGCCGCATCGGAAGCCGCTCTCACGCCTTCGACGGAACCGAATGTAATGAGCAATTTTTGTGCGGTTTTCTCCCCAACACCGCCAATTTCCGTAAGTTCTGTTTGTAAGGTACGTTTGTCGCGGAGGGAGCGGTGGAACTCAATAGCGAAGCGGTGTGCTTCGTCGCGGACTTGTTGCAGAAGTTTCAAGCTGCTGGATGTTTTGGGCAGCAAAAGCGTGTCGGATTGAAATGGGAAAACAACCTCTTCAAGCCGCTTTGCCAGCCCAATAATGGGTATTTTTCCATACAGCCCCAACCCTTGAAGCACCTCCACAGCATGGGAAAGCTGCCCTTTGCCACCATCAACGATGATTAAATCCGGTTCATCGGTTTTTTCCTCCAACATCCGTTTGTAGCGCCTTCCAACAACTTCTTGCATGGATTTGAAATCATCAACTCCTTCGACGGTGGTAATTTTGAATTTCCGATACTCCGACTTTTTGGGCTTGCCATCCACAAACACGACCATCGAAGAAACGGTCTCCGAGCCTTGAAAATGGGAGTTATCGAAGCATTCAATTCTGCGCGGTGGCTTGGAAAGGCGCAAATCGCGTTGCAGCGACAGCACCGCACGAGGAATCACCTTGTCTTTCTCCTGTTCGCGCTTCATGCGCTGCATAATCAGTTCTTTGAGCAGAAAATCGGCGTTCGCAGTTGCCATATTCACCAGTTTGCGCTTGTCGCCGTGTTGTGGCACGTGCAGATGCACCTTTGAGCCGCGTTTGGCGGTCAGCCACGCTTCCAGTATCGGCATATCGTCGAGGTCGGTGGGGACAAAAATTTCATCCGGCACATCGTCGCTTTCCAAATAAAAGCGCTCACACGTAGCCCGCACAATATCTGCTTCCGAGGTGTCTTCCGACTGCGCCACGTAGAAATGTTGTTTGCCAATCAACTTGCCATCACGAATTTTGAGAATAACCGCACACGCATCTTTTTCATTGCGAGAAAGCGCCAAAACATCACGGTCAACGGGGTCGGTGGAAAGCACTTTTTGCTTTTCGGAATATTCGCGGAGCGCCATGAGCCGATTCCGCACAATGGCAGCTTTTTCAAACTCCATTTCCTCAGAAAGCCTCGCCATTTCTTGCTCCAAATCCTGCTCGACTCCGCGCGATTTTCCACGCAAAATTTGCGCCGTTTGCTTAATCATATCGTTATAACGCACCTGACTCATCAAGCCTTCACAAGGACCATCGCACTTTTTAATTTGAAAATCCAGACAAACCTTGTACTTCCCTTTGGCAATAGATTCTTCCGTCAGTGGAAGGTCGCAGGAGCGCAAAGGAAAGAGCGATTTGACGAGATTGAGCATGATATACATATACTTCGCTTCGGTGTAAGGACCGAAGTATTTACTGCCGTCGCGGACGATTTTGCGGGTTGGAAAGACACGGGGAAACGGCTCGTTGGTAATGCAGATGTATGGGTACGTCTTGTCGTCTTTGAGCAAAATGTTGTAGCGTGGCTGATGCTCTTTGATAAGCGTATTTTCGAGAATAAGCGCTTCGACTTCTGAATCGGTCAAGAAAAACTCCACATCGCGGATTTTGCTCACTAAAACGCGTGTTTTTGCATCCCGTGGGCGACCTTGCTGGAAGTACGACCGGACGCGGTTCCGTAGGTTTTTTGCCTTACCGATATAGATAATTTTGCCCTGCTCGTCTTTGTGCAGATACACGCCCGGATTGGTGGGGATATTGTGTAATTTCTCCGCCAGTGTTGCCGTCGGAACAATCATTTCCGAAAGTTCATTGGCAACGGCTTCTAAATTTGGTGTTTGAACATCAGTATTCATGCGGCTTGGGGCAAAATGATACAAGATGGAATAGGCTCAAAAATAGGGAAAAAAGTCATTGATGATGATGGTTTTTTTGTAGATTGGAATTTGCCTGTTTGTCGGAGCATGATATTCCGGCAGCACGATTCAATCTTTTTTACCATCCTCTTTATCCGCACCATGTCTCAATCTGCCACCCCGAAGCCATTCTATAACAATCTCACCTTTCGCGTTGTCATTGCCGTTTTGATAGGCACTGTCTTGGGAGCATGGTTCCCGGAGACTGGTGCAGCAATGAAGCCGCTTGGCGACGTGTTTATCAAAATGGTGAAGATGATTGTGCCGCCTATTATTTTTTGCACCATCGTTACGGGCATTGCACACGTTGGCGATATGCGGCGTGTTGGCAAAATTGGTATAAAGGCATTGATATATTTTGAGATTGTCACGACTCTGGCACTGATTATCGGCTTACTGGTTGTCAATATTCTTCAGCCCGGAGCTGGCTTCAATGTGAGCAGTATCCACGCTGATATTTCGCAGTACACCGCCACTGCCCGCGCACAATCAACTGTCGAATTTCTTCTCAATATCGTCCCAAAGACCTTTGTGAGCGCTTTTGTCGAAGGGGAATTGCTTCAAGTGCTGTTTGTGTCGCTGCTCTTTGCTTTTGGACTGATGTCCTTGGGTGAGCGCGGGCGCGTCGTATTGGAATTGCTGGAACGCATTACGGAGGTGCTGTTTCATATTATCGGCGTTATTATGAAAGTCGCACCAATAGGCGCTTTTGGAGCAATCGCCTTTACGATTGGTAAATTTGGTCTTGCCGCACTTATTCCGCTTGCTAAACTCATGTTATCGTTTTATCTGACGTGTTTTCTCTTTGTAAGCGTGGTTTTATGGGGAATTGCGCGGTGGTACGGTTTTAGTTTGTGGAAAGTTTTCCGATATATCCGCGAGGAATTTGTATTGGTGCTTGGTACAGCCTCGTCGGAGTCGGTGCTGCCCCATATGATGCAAAAATTACAGCGTTTGGGGTGTAGTCGTTCCATCGTCGGCTTGGTGCTGCCGACGGGCTACTCGTTTAATTTGGACGGCACGTGTATTTATCTCGTTATGGGGGCAATGTTTATTGCTCAGGCATACAATATTCCCCTCACGTTGGGGCAACAACTCTCAATTCTCGGCTTGCTTTTGATAACATCGAAGGGCGCAGCGACAGTCACGGGCGCGGGGTTTGTCACGCTCACCGCTACAATTGCGGCAACCGGTACGCTTCCCGTCGAAGGAATGGCGCTCTTGCTGGGCGTAAATCGGTTCATGTCGGAGGCGATGTCCACAACCAACCTTATCGGCAATACCATCGCAACAATCGTGATTGCCAAAAGTGAGGGCGAACTTGATGAAACGATGATGCTCGAAGCGCTCAATAGCCGTCAATAGTGCGTAAAACGCGGAGTGCGAAGGAGGGTGCGAATTCAAACTACTAGTGGGGAAAGTAATTTTCGTTTTTGGCTTTGATACTGGCTTGGTGGGCAGAAACGAACAAATATACTCCACAAGAACATTGAAAGTATTTTCGCATATGAGCAAAATAATATTCTCTCTGCACCGCATCAATGCTCTATTGAATAATTTTCGCACTTACAACTTAAACTCAAGAGTCCATCGTCCAACGGGAATCAACTCTATTCATTAGTAGGGCAATCGCATGAAAGAAAATCTATGCCGTAGAGACAAGGCATTGCCTTGTCTCTACACGTTGAACGACAAATACTGATGATATTTGAATGCTGATTTGGTGCGGGTTTGAAATTTTCATGCGATTGCCCTAATTCATTAGAACAATTCTTGATTTTTTCCAGCATTTGCCGTATGTTGCACCGCTTTATTGCAAACATTCCGTAACGCTTTTTTGACCAACAGTATGAAATCGCTCCACACACTGCTTGAAATGACCTCCTCATTTGTTCTGCAAGGTGACGAACACGCATTAGCGCGGGCTGTAACGAGTGTGCAGTACGATTCGCGCCGATGTAGCGAAGATGCGCTTTTTGTTGCTATTCAGGGCTTGCAAGCCGATGGGCATGATTTTATTGGGCAGGCTATCGAGCGGGGCGCACGGGTAGTTGTGGCGGAGCGCGAGATTGAGGTTCCGCCTCACGTCTCGCTTGTTATCGTGCCGGACAGCAGAAAGGTTCTGGCAGAAATGGCGCACGTCTGGTTCGACCAGCCGACAACAAAACTTCGCGTTTTCGGTATTACCGGCACCAATGGCAAAACCACGTGTACCTTTGTACTGAAGCATCTTTTGGAAGCAATGGGTGAAAAAGTTGGAATTATTGGAACAACGGGAAATTATATCGGCGACGAGGTGATTCCGTCGAATTTCACGACCCCTGAAGCGCCAGAATTGTGCGCGTTACTCGCCGATATGCGCAAGCGGGGAGCAACGTCAATCGTCATGGAAGTTAGTTCTCATGCGCTTGTTTTGGAGCGGGTGCATAGCGCAATCTTTGCCGGAGCAATTTTTACCAACCTAACACAAGACCATTTAGATTTTCACGGCACGATGGAGGCGTACGCTGAAGCAAAAAAGCGTCTCTTCGATATGCTTCCCGCTAGTGCTGTTGCGGTTTCCAATGCCGATGACGAGCGTGGGCGCTTTATGCTGCAAGACACCAAAGCTGCACAGAAACTCTTTTTTGGACGCAACGCCGATGCCGATGTACGGATTGAGGAGGAAGAACTCAGTTTTATTCGTACTTATTTAACGCTCAATATTGCTGGTGAGCCGCTTCAAACCTCAATGTCGCTTATCGGGAAGTTTAATAGTGAAAATCTTGCAGCCTGTGTTGCAATGGTACGCGCCCTGGGCTGTGAGACGACGATGCTGCGAGAGGTGATTACAGCGCGTGTTCAAGGCGCTCCGGGACGGATGCAGCGTTTGTCGCTGCTTGGCGACAAAGCCGTTGCTATTGTGGATTACGCACACACGCCAGATGCTCTTGAAAAAGCGCTCTTGGCTTGCCGCGAATTGCGGGATAATTCTGCTCAAACGGGGCGCGTCATCTGCGTTGTTGGCTGTGGCGGCAACCGCGACCGCACCAAACGTCCGAAAATGGGCGAAATCGCTGCACGTCTGGCAGATGTGCTTGTTCTGACGAGTGATAATCCTCGCAATGAAGACCCATTAGCCATTTTAGATGATGTTTTAGCGGGTGTTCCGAAAGAAAAATTTGCCGCAACAACGGTTCTTGCCGACCGCCGCGAGGCTATTGTTCACGCCATTAGTCAGGCTCAAACGGGCGATATTGTCTTGGTTGCGGGTAAAGGACACGAAAATTATCAAATTCTTGGGGCAGAGCGGATTCATTTTGACGATGCAGAGGAAATTCAACGTGCAGAAAAGCAGTTGCATCCAAGCATTGCACCTACAAGCCCGCAGGGGTAATAACAAGCGTAACAACAAGGGGTTCGGTTAAATAATTCCGAAAAATATGCGGCATCCTGCCATCAAAGCAAAATTCCTCGCCTTCTTTCGCCCGATATTCATCATTATTCAATGTAAAAAGAAGCGTTCCGCGCTGCACAACGCCTCGCACCTCGCCTTCAAGCGTAAGTGGGCGCTCGGTGAGTTGGCTTTGCGCCGGAAGCATAAGCTCCAGCCATTCGCTGTCGCCGAGAGATCGCAAGGGGCGCAATAGCAGCAATCGTGGGCGTGTTGTCGTCAAACGGTCTCCTGCCATCAAGAGCGCATGACTACGGGGCTGTACGACATTGAGCGCCGTTTGCTCAAGGGGTTTGTCTAAAGTGCTTTGGAGAAAGGAATCGCGGGTTTTTGTGAGAAACCAAGCAAGTGGATACTTGTAAAGGCGCATAAGAGCAAGGAGGTCTTCAAATTTTATTCCCCTCTGACCACTTTCAACCATGGAGATGAAGGACTTGGAAACACCGAGTGCATCGGCGGTTTGCTGTACCGACATTTCAGAAACAAGACGTAAGCGCCGAAGGCTTTCACCCAAGAGTTTTGGATGTTGGATAATATCATCGGCTATTTCGGTTGGGTTCGGTTTCATCGGGGACACGGGATTGAATCAACAAGATATTTTTGGCAGATAACGGCATCGGGGGTATTTAAAACAGTGAGGGCGGTACCGTGCCAGTACCGCCCGCTGTTCCCCTTCCTTTGGGAGTGCCTATGATAAGGAGTTCACATATCTAGTTCAACCAAATCTTCAAAATACTTTGCTTTTCGTCAGTGGTAGTGATGCAAAGTTGTACTATACTAGATAGTAAATTTCGTGCCAAATTTTTTGCCAGCTTTTTTTGTCAAATATCGGCACTTTTTGCTTTTTTGCCTATTATTCAGCATCATAAATGAGAGTGCTGTTTTCGCAAACGAGATGTTTTTCTCTCATTGATGAGAGTATTTGATTGGTTCGGTGCTTTTGTGCGATACAATACAGCTTTCCATGCGATTGATCATTTCCTGTGCTGAAGTCTCCCAATCAAAACGCTTGGCAAAAGCAACAGCTCCTTCCTGCAAATGGCGGTGCAATACTCTATCGCGCAAGATACGCCGCAAGGCTTCAGCTAAGGCGGGAATATCACCGTATTCGTACAACAGTCCACTTTCGCCGTGCCGAACCGCATCACGCAGCCCCGGCACGTTGGCGGCAATGACAGGAACGCCACAAGCATTTGCTTCAATGTTAATAATGCCCCATCCTTCTTTCATGGATGGATTCACGACACAGTACGATTCTGCCAGCATCGCCGCCTTGCGCTCTTCGGGAATAAAGCCGAGAAATTCAACCTGCCGACGCGAAGGCGTGTTCAAGCCAAGGTGTTCGGCTTCTCGGCGTAAGTCCGCCTCTGCGTCTCCTTTGCCCATAATCCGAATGCTTGCTTGGGGAAATTCCTCGCTGATGAGCGCGAATGCCTGCAAAAGATGATGAACACTTTTATAGCGTTTGAGTCGTCCGAAATACGTGATAATTGGCGGCAAATCATGGTGTTTGGGCAAGGTGAAGGGAAATTGTTCACGGTTAATGCAGTTAGGAATTACCGTGATATTCTCAGAATTTATGCCCTTTTGCACAAGTTCCGCCTTCGTGCTGTCTGAAACTGCCGCAAACGGTGTGGAGCGATAAACGTGCGGAAGAAGCATCTCCGCTCCGAAGACATAACTTCCGGCAACCACGCCCGCTTCAGCAAAGATACTCGTGCCAAAAAGATGATGCGCAATCGCCAGAAGCGGTTTACGCACATAAAGCGGCGTGTAAAAAGGAATTTTGTTAATATCATCAATGACAATATCGAAGGCACGATGCCGAAAATCCGCACGATACCGACGCGGAACGCCAAAATTAAACGTATTTCTTGCCCCTTCCCGAATAACCATCATGCCATCAAGCATTTCCTCTGCCTTTGCTCCCTCAAATGCCGAACAGTACAGCGTCACGCCATGCCCCGCCGCCGCCACCCGCGAGAAAATCTCGTGCAGATGTGTCTCTGCGCCGCCAGACAAAGGATTCATGCGGTCTTGCCAATTCAAAACGAGGATGTTCATGGGGTAGTCGTTGGTGCTTAGTCATTCGTCATTGTTAGCGCGAAACGATGAATTTTTCGGCAGTTTTGAAGTTGCGCCCGCGTACAACGCAGATATAAACACCGTTGGAGAGACTGGAAAGGTCGAAACTTACCGTATTCATGCCTGCTTTTGCTTCGCCGGCATAGACTTCGGCAACGCGTTTGCCTAAAATATTGAAGGCAACAATTTCCACCGTTTGGCTTTCGCGGAGCGTTACCCTCACGACTCCTCGCTCGGAGCCAACATCGGTAAAAATTTCTACGCGGTTGTCGTTGCGTAAGGAATCTGCAACAAGAGCATCGGAACGGCTGGGAAGCGGCACGGACAAAGGACGGGCAGATGATGAGTTTTTACGCGGCTTCGAGGATTTTTTCTTACTTTTTGCCGTTGTTTTCTGTGGAGTGCTGCTCTGCCAGACGACGCTATAATGCTCCGAAACAGTGTACGCCTTGGGCAACACGGTAGTATGGGCTTCCGGCGAAAGGAGAAATAATGCGCCAACGGCATACACAACGAGAGCGATGCGAAACCAAAGATGATGCTTTGTGGAGTGTCGGCTAAAATAGCTCATGAACGGAAAAACGGTACAACAAAAGGGCATCACGCGGATACCAAAAAACGCGAACAGCCCGCAATTTACGAAAAACGTGGTTTTCTGCCGTTGCTTTTTTGGGGATTGCGTATATTGCAGTTTCGTTTTCGCTTGTAATTATTACGCGAAGCCCCATTGTTCCCCATTTATCCAGCCATGTACACTATTCAACTTCCCAATTTTCATGGTCCTTTCGACCTGTTGCTTTTTTTTATCAAACGCGACGAACTCAATATTCACGATATTCCGATTGCCCGCATTGCCAATGAGTTTTTGGAATATACCCGCATTATTGAATTGTTGGATTTGGAGTTAGCAGGTGAGTTTTTGGTGATGGCTGCAACGTTGATGCAGATTAAAGCAAAATTGCTTCTACCCGAAGAAAAAAAAGAAGGCGAGGGCGAACAAGCAGAAGAAGATCCTAGAGCAGAACTGGTGAGGCGTTTGCTCGAATACAAGCGCTACAAAGAAGCCGCCGAAGAACTACAAACCATGTCGGAATCACAACGGTACATCTATTATCGGCAGTTTTTTGAGGCAGATGTGAAGGACGATCCCAATCCGCATGATGAACTTTCCCATCTGACGCTTTTCGATTTACTGGCGGCATTTTCACGGGCATTGCAAAAAGCGCCCAAAGCACCGAACCCACACACGATTGAGCGCGAACCCGTGACGATTGAAGAGCAAGCCGCGCTTATCATGGCGCTTTTTGCCTACCGCGAAGAAATATCGTTTTCGGAACTTGTCGCCGGAACAGACCGCTCGACGCTGGTCGTGACATTCCTTGCATTGCTTGAAATGATGCGAAGCCACAATGTTAAAATCCGCCAACAAGAGCAGTTTGGAGAGATCTACCTTTGCAAGCCCATTCAGACCGAGATTGATGAATCATTAGAGAATATGACAACCGAAGAGTACCCCGCCGACAATGTAGAAACACTGAATGACGACGATGGCATCAGCAGTCTCAAGGAACTTAAACAGCGTGAGCGCCTCGCCCGAAGAGCGCATAAAATCTCATTGGGAACAAATCGTCAGGGCGGTAAGAAGCCCGTGTTATTCGACACGAACTAACCAAGTGAGCAATGCCATTATAGCATCCACGACCATGAAACAACGCTACTGCAACCCCTTTACCGATTTCGGGTTCAAGAAACTCTTCGGCGAAGAAGCGCATAAAGACTTGCTTGTTGACTTTCTGAATGCGCTTTTACCGCCCAAACATCGCATCCGCAACCTCGAATACACCAAAAACGAGGCGACAGGCGCGACACAACTTGACCGCAAAGCTATTTTCGATATTGCCTGCACGGGCGAGAACGGAGAGCGCTTTATTGTCGAATTGCAAAAAGCAAAACAGAATTTTTTCAAAGACCGTAGTGTTTTTTATGCTACCTTCCCGATACGCGAACAGGCGGAGCGGGGTGATTCGTGGAATTTTGAACTCGCGGCGGTGTACTGCATCGGCATACTGGATTTTGTGTTCGACGAAGACCGCACCAATGCTGATTATCTACACTTCGTTCAACTGAAAAACCAGCATAATCGTATTTTTTACGACAAGCTGACGTTTGTCTATTTGGAAATGCCGAAATTCACCAAATCAGAGTATGAACTGACGACACAAATGGACAAATGGCTCTATTTTATCCGCCATGTGAGTCGTTTGGACGGCATTCCGACGGTTTTGCAGGAGCGAATATTTGAGGAGGCATTTCGGGCAGCAGAAATAGCGCAATTCAACCAAGGCGAGGCAAAAGAGTACGAAGCATCGCTGAAATATTACCGCGATTTACAGAACGTGATGGACACAGCGATAGAAGAAGCCCAAGCGAAAGGGTTGGCGAAAGGGCTGGAGCAAGGACGCGAAGAAAAGCGGGAACGAGAGCGCGACATCGCCCGCAATCTCACAAAACTCGGCTTGTCTCTGTGCGACATCGCCGCAGCAACGGGACTCAGTGAGGAAGAAATTCGGCGCTTGTGACAGTCGCTTCAAATACCTACAATATTGGCAATTCACATTCTTCACGCTCTTCCCCGCTATGAAACAACTATTATTATTGCTCTGCCTCATACTTGCGCTGCTGGCGGTCACAGGTTGTCAGGATTATGCGCAGCCGGAGCGTTTGCGCCGATTTATGGCAGCGCAAAAACAAACTATACAAAATACCGCCCCAAAAAAACTGACCGCACCTTCCGACACTGCCACCGCAGACACCGTGCCATTGCTTACGCACCGTGTTGTTATGCGGACTTCATTGGGTGAGATGGTGATTGGGCTTTATGGAAAAGATGCCCCGCAAACGGTTGAAAATTTTGTGAAACTTGCGGAGAAGAAATTTTTTCGGGGAATATTGGTACATCGGGTAGCACGAAACTTTGTTATTCAAGCCGGAGACCCCAAAACGAAAGATAAACGCAAAAAAGACGAGTGGGGAACAGGCGGCGAAAGCACTTTTGGTGAACCGTTCCCCGATGAAATTTTTCTTGACGCGCCAAGCACGAAAGCTGGATACAAACGTGGTACAATCGCTATGGCAAGTCGAAGCCCCGATGCAAACACGAGCCAATTTTTTATTTGTTTGCGCGACGTGCCGGAATTACCGCAGCAATTTACTATTTTTGGAAAAGTTTTGGATGGGCTGGACGTATTGGACGCGATTGGCAAAGCGGAAATAATACCGCAGTTAAACGAAAATGATGGTCG
This sequence comes from Ignavibacteria bacterium, assembly GCA_013298375.1. Lineage (GTDB taxonomy): Bacteria > Bacteroidota > Ignavibacteria > Kapaibacteriales > UBA4661 > PH2015. The sequence goes on from JAAFHM010000033.1 coordinate 13,867, forward strand.
CCCCGTCAAAGCTATTGTCATAAAAAGTGTTGCTGTGGCGAAAATCCGCCCAGTGACACAAAAATAATTGTTATTCCCGTTGTTTCACTTTCTTCAAAGGACATTTTCCATGACGACACGACGTGCATTTGGCTCTGTTATGATGCTTACCGTGATGAGTTTCGTCGTAAGCAGTTTCACCGCCTCGTTTGCATTTGCGCAAAAAAAGACCTCGAAAGAGAAATCATCTTCAACAAAAACTTCTTCTCCCAAAATGACCACTACCACAGCCCCTACACGCCCACAATACCTTATGACCGTTACTTCTGGCGGCAAAGCGCTTGGCAACGTAACCATCGAAATTTTTAACGACCTTGCTCCAAAACACGCTGCAAATTTTGACAGCCTCGTCGCTACAAAATTTTACGACGGCACAGCGTTTCACCGCGTCATTCCGGGCTTTATGATTCAAGGCGGCGACCCTAATTCTCGCCCGAATAGCGGCAAACCCAAAATGTTCTGGGGAACGGGCGAACCAGGCTTGCGCACCGTGCCAGCAGAATTTAGCCAGACCCTTCGCCACGAACCGGGTATTATCTCGGCAGCACGTACCGCCGATCCGAACAGTGCGACAACGCAGTTTTTCATTTGCCATGGCGTAGCACCGCACTTGGACGGTCAATATTCCATCTACGGGCGTGTCGTGAGCGGCATGGAGGTTGTTGACCAAATCGCACGTGTGGCTTGCGAGCCGGGCGGAGATGGGCAAATATCCAGCCCGATTGAGAAAGTTGAAATGACGATTGTAAAGAAAAAATAAGGCGATCCTTCGGATTAGGTTTGGAGCGGTCTCGCCGCTTTGTTCCGTCCACAAGAAAAACTTCCCCATCCGGCGGCTAAAGACGTGAAAAACATTGCCGCCAGATGGGTTTTTTCTATGCTGTTTTTACCGTGAACATCCCATCAATTTCGTGAGCAAAAACCAATGCCAACATCTGACTCCACCAACACCGTCCGCCTTACACAATTCAGTCATGGAGCGGGTTGCGGCTGCAAAATAGCCCCTTCAATTCTTGATAAAATCCTCCACAGCAACGAAGCCGCACCCACGACCTACGATGCGGGACGGCTGCTTGTGGGCAATGATTCCCGCGATGATGCGGCGGTGTACGACCTTGGCAATGGGCAAGCACTTATCAGCACAACCGATTTTTTTATGCCGATTGTTGACGACCCCTTCGATTTTGGGCGCATTGCCGGAGCAAATGCTATTAGCGATGTCTATGCAATGGGCGGGAACCCGACGATGGCGATTGCTATTTTGGGCTGGACGCTGGATAAACTCTCGCCGGAGATTGCGGGACGAGTCGTGGCGGGCGGCAGACACATTTGCGCCGAAGCAGGCATACCGCTTGCCGGTGGACACAGCATTGACAGCCCCGAACCCATCTTTGGCTTGGCAGTAAGCGGGCTTGTGCCGATTGAGAATATTAAGCGCAACAGCACAGCCGAAGCGGGCGACCTGCTTTTTCTCACCAAACCGCTTGGCGTGGGCATTTTGACGACTGCAGAAAAACGCGGTATTCTGCGCCCCGAAGACAAGGGCGTTGCGGCTTCGCAAATGATGCGCCTCAATAGCATTGGCACGGCTTTGGGGGAAGTTCCCGCCGTAACCGCAATGACCGATGTGACGGGCTTTGGTTTACTAGGTCATTTAACGGAAATGTGCTTGGGAAGTAGTGTAAATGCGGAGATTACGTTTGAGACGATTCCGCAACTGCCGCGTTTGGCGCATTACTTAGCGCAAAAATCTCTTCCGGGCGGCACACAACGCAATTTTGATAGCTATGGGCATCACATCGCGCCGCTTTCGGATGTGCAACGCGCCATTTTGTGCGATCCGCAAACTAGCGGCGGTTTGCTTGTCGCCGTCAAGCCCGAAGGTCTTGAGCAGGTACGGCGTGTTTTTGCGGCGGCTGGGCTTGAAAGCGCTTTTACGCCGATTGGTCGTTTTTTGCCAAGAAATGCCTCAGGTTCGTTGATTACGGTTATTTGAAGAATAATGCCTCACTGTTCCGATATTACTCTGTCCAAGCAGCTTTTTCGCCACCCGGTGGATTTTCAGACTGCTTTCATTTATTCCTGATATTCACTTTTTTCACCTTTTTGAAAACTATGCAACGATTTTCTTTTCTGGCGCTGATTGCTACCGTAACTGCTGGTTTCGCCAGTGCTGGCACGATGCACCTTCACGCACAAACGACAACAACCTCAAAAGCGCCTTCTCAAGCGCTTCCCGCTCAAACGACAACTGCAACGACGGCAACGACACTAGCAGCATCCACCGCAAGCATCATCATTGCAAAACCCGCATCCGATCTCAAGCCGGGCAAAGCATCGTACAAAATTACGCTGGAAGCAAGTGGGCGCAAAATTGAGGCAACCAAGGTCACGGAAATTACTGATGCTGCCAAGAATTGGAAAATTACCGAAACCTCACAAAGCCCGATGGGTTCTGTCACGGACGAAGCAGAAGTCGTCAAAGGGACGCTTGCGCCCGTCAAACGCCGTGTGAATCAAGGTCCAATGAGCATTGTGCTGGATTACGACGGCAACAAGATTAAAGGCAGTGTGGAAAGCCCTATGGCAAACACGAAAATTGACAAAGAAATAACAGGTTATCTTTTTGCCGATGGCACCGGCACTTCAACGATTTTGGCGACATTGCCGTTTGCAGAGGGCTACAAAGCAACGTTTACGAATTTTGATATGATGTCGCAGCAAGCAACACAGATGCTGGTGAGTGTTGTTGGCGTGGAGGAAGTAAGCGTCGCGGCGGGAAAATTTATGGCGTATAAAGTCGAGGTGAGTTTCGTCGGCAGCGATGGTGTCAACAGCACGATATGGATTTCTAAAGACGGCGCAAAAGTGCTGAAAGAACGCCAAAGTATTCCGCAGATGAATGGTGCGGTGGTGACTTCGGAATTGCAGCCGTAGCCCTTTTGATAATCACAGAAACACGATGGAGTCTGCCTTTTAACGGGGCAGACTCCATTTTTTTATCTTGATTTTTTTTCTCAACTTGGGTCTTCGCTCGGCTCCACGCCAATATAGCAGACGCGGTATTTGCCTTGCAATCGCGTTACATAAACCGCCCAGCGATATTCAGCACTCAGTTCTTTCGCAATTTTGTTGTTGCGACGGAGAATTTCGGATTGCTCTTTGGTGAGGAGTTTGGTGTCGGCTTTATCGTCGGGGATTTCGGCAAATTTATTGAGTTCTTGCGATTTTACGGTCAAGCGAAGGAGTTGCGCTCCCAAAGGAACTAGACCGTTAGGAAGAAAAATGCTATGGTCTTCGGTCTTAACGCGGGCTTGGAAGTCGCTTGCTTTCTTGTTTTGCAGCACTTTTCTGAGTGCTGGAAAAAGAACGACATGATAATTGAGCATAAAATCCGTTTTGGAAACAATATCCGTCAGCGCACCTTCAGGGCGAACATAATTACTGCCGACAAGCGGGAAAATGGTCATGTAGGCGAGTTTAACAGAGTCTTGCGCAGCGAGTGTTTTTGTATATTCCGCCCAGTACGCAGGAAATTCCTCCATATCAATATTCGGCACATCGTCTTCATTTTCTTTCATAAAGCAGACACTTCCTTGACGTTTAGGCGTAATCTCCATATAGATGGGCTTATATGCCGCCCATGTTGTGCTGATGGTATAATTCGACCGGACAAGCGAGAGTAGA
>JAAFHM010000179.1 GCA_013298375.1 Ignavibacteria bacterium
GCTGTTGCTAGCTTTGGTGGTCAACCGCTCACCGGTCTTCAGTTGACAGGTGATTCCTTGATTACCATCACTGTTCCGGCAGGACTGTTGGTTAATCCAGACCTTTCCGTTCTTACCATCACCAACCCTGATGGTCAAGCTATCGGTTATCGTCTGCCGATTACCCTTGGCGCTCCTGGTGCTATCAACCTTACAGGCGTTTCGCCAGTAACGACGACTGCTACTGGTAATGCTTTCACCGCTACCCTCACCGGTACGGGCTTTGCTGGCGCAGTGCGCGTCTTCTTGGGTGGTTCAACACTCACGGTTACAAGCACAAGCGATACGCAAATCCGCGTTCTTATTCCTGGTAATCAGTTGACTGGTACCTACGCTGTTCAGGTTGCAAACCCAACCGGCGTTGTTTCCAACTCACTGATGCTGACAATCAACCCAAGTATCGACCCAACGATTGCTGTTGCTATCAACGGTGTTGATCCACGTGAGATTCTTGAGTTCGTAGGAACAAGTAATTTCGTGATTAACGGGGTGAATTTTGCTCAAGGTGCAACTGTTCGTCTCGGAAGTGTGCAGCTTGTCGTAACATCCGTTACTGCAAACCGCATTGTTGCTACCTTGCCAAACACATTTGCACGAGGATTGTACAACTTAAGTGTGACCAATCCTAATGGTAGCGTTGGCTTCCAAGATTACTTCATTGGAACAACAAGCGTCGCTAACGAACCACTTGCTGGCATCCGTGTTTATCCAAACCCGGTTGCTGAGTCGGTGAGCGTAGAAGCGAATCTTGAGCGTGCAGCGAAAGTTGTTATCTCGGTAACAAACTCGCTTGGTCAGCGTGTGATGGTTGTTGAGCAACAAGCAGCAGCTGGTTTCTACAGCCGCTCACTCAACATCAACAGCTTGCCAACTGGCGCATATATGGTTGAAATCACCGATGGCACCCGCCGTTCGGTTGAGAAGATTATCAAAAACTAATTCGTCCCGTGTCTCTTTGGAGACCAACGATTTAGACGGTATTTCAGAAGCGCCGCTCTTCCTTTGGGAAGGGCGGCGTTTTTTTTGTGCGGGTATTGTTCGCTGAGAGCGTATTTTTGTGGGGCGCACACCTTACCTGCCCGACGGCGAAGAAGCCGCCGGACAGGGAGACCGCTCCTCGTCAGAAGTTGCCAGACGAGCAGAGAACCGCGCCATCCGGCGGCTTCTTCGCCCGTCGGGTGGCTTCCGTGACCGCTCCCCGTCAGGAGGTTGCCAGACGAGCAGAGAACCGCGCCATCCGGCGGCTTCTTCGCCCGTCGGGTTGGCGGCTTCCGTGACCACTCCCCGTCAGGCGGTCGCCAGACAAGCAGAGAACCGCGCCATCCGGCGGCTTCTTCGCCGTCGGGTGGCTTCTTGGCGATGAACCAATTTTCCACCAACTTTTCTACCAACCATGACCAACAACGACTGGCTCTCTCTAGCCCGAACCGCATTTACCTCGCGGCTTATTGACCACATCGAAGAAACCGAACTCGCTCCTGCCGGAAAAGTCACCTACCAATTCTCCGCACGAGGGCATGAACTCCCGCAAGCCCTGATGGCATCGGTGCTGCGGCACGCGCACGACGGGGCGACGGTCTATTACCGTTCGCGTCCCTTTTTGCTAGGTGCGGGCATGAGCATTCGTCAAGCATTTGCCGGACCGCTTGGGCGGGCATCGGGGCGGAGCGGCGGACGGGATATTGGCGTGGTGCATCATCTTCCCAAAGGCACACACGGCATCGCCATTCTACCCGCGAGCGGCGACGTTGGGGCGCAATTCACTCCGGCAGTTGGTTGGGCGCAAGCTGCCGTCTATCGTGCGGAAGTGATGAAGGAAAGTGCTTGGCAGGGCGCTTGCGCGGTGGCATTCTCCGGCGAGGGCGCAACGGCGACAAGTGGCTTTTGGGCGGCTTTGGTGATAGCGACGACGCAGAATTTGCCGATGGTCTTTTGCGTGGAAGATAACGGTTACGGGATTTCCGTGCCATCGGTGTACCAAACGCCCGGGCGGAATATCGCGGCGAATTTGGCTAGTTTTGGGAATTTGCTGGTTTTGGATGGGAATGGCAGCAATCCTGTGGAATCGGCGGCATTGATTGAGCAGGCGGTGAAAAGTGCCAGAGAGCGTGCAAAACCCGTGCTGCTGCGCCTTACGGTGCCGCGTCTGTGCGGGCATTCCGGCGCGGACAATCAATCCTACAAAAGCCCCGAAGAGCGCAAAAACGAGGAATCACGAGACCCTGTGCCGCTTTTGCGAGAATTTTTGCTCAAAAAGAAGATTTGCACCAAAGCCGAACTCGCCGCATTGGAGCAAGACGTAGAGCGGTCAGTACGCGAGGAACTCGCTCAAGCACTTGCTGACGGCGAGCCGAATCCCGCCGACGTAAAACGCTATGTCTTTTTCGACGGTAAAACGCCTCTGCGGGGCGGAATGATGGCGGAAGGGATTTTGGTCGCAGATGAGAAAAAAAATGCACCAGAGGGCTTGCAAGCGCCAAATACGAGCATTGCCGAGCCACGAGTGAATTTATTGGAGGCGGTGAAGCGCGTTTTGGATAGCGAATTGCAATCGAATCCGCGTGTGGTGGTTTTTGGGGAAGATGTTGGCGTAAAGGGCGGTGTGCATGGCGCAACAGTGGATTTGCAGCGCAAATACGGCGTTCAGCGTGTTTTCGACACATCGCTTTCGGAAGAGGGAATTATCGGGCGGGCAGTGGGAATGGCGCTTGCGGGCTTAGTTCCTGTGCCGGAGATTCAATTTCGCAAATACGCCGACCCCGCCACCGAGCAGTTGAACGATTGCGGAACGCTGCGTTGGCGCACCAATGGAGACTTTGCCGCGCCAATGGTCGTGCGGATACCCGTTGGCTGCGGTAAGCGCACCGGCGACCCTTGGCACAGCGTAAGCGGTGAGGCGGTCTTTGCTCATGCGGTGGGCTGGCACATCGCCTTTCCATCGAATGCGCGTGACGCGGCGGGGCTGCTCCGAACGGCATTGCGCGGGAACGACCCGACATTTTTCCTTGAACATCGGGCGCTTTTAGACACACCGCAAGGGCGGTCGGCATACCCTGCGGCATCGGATTTTACCGTGCCATTTGGCGTGGCGGCACTTTTGGCAACGGGTTCGCGGGCAACGATAGTGACGTGGGGCGAGATGGTGTATCGGGCGTTGGAAGCGGCGCAGCAGGTGGGCGGTGATGTTGATGTATTAGATTTGCGGACGATTATTCCGTGGGACAAAGAGACTGTTGCGCGGTCGGTGCGGAAAACGGGGCGGTGTTTGGTGCTGCACGAAGACACGCATACGGCGGGCTTTGGTGGGGAGATAGCGGCATTTGTGGCGCAGGAGTGTTTTCGGTCGCTGGATGCACCTGTGGAGCGGCTTTCGACGGCGGATTGTCCGATTCCGTATAATCCGATATTGACCGATGCGGTTGTTCCTTCGGTTGGTGTTATTGCAGAACGGTTGAAAGCGTTATTGGCGTTTTAGATAATTGGTCAGATGTGTTCTCAACAGCGTCCACGAATCACACGAATTGACACGAATCAAAAGCATTCTTTTAGACAATAATCCGTTCAAACCTCATTATTCGTGAGGATTCGTGCGATTTGTGGATAATTTTTCGATACCTAACCGGTGATTGTTTTAGCATCGTGGAAAAGAAAAGTTTTGAAAATTCATATTGTTCCGCTATATTTGAAGTCTTTCCCAAAAAATACGACACAAATCATCAAGTATCTCACTGTAAATTCTCAGAACCGACTATGGCAAAGAAATCTGCCCGCGTTATTGTAACGCTTGAATGCACCGAAGCGAAAAAAGAAGGCAAACCCGCTTCACGCTATACCACCGAAAAAAATAAGACCAATTCGCCTGACCGCATGGAAATCAAGAAATACAACCCGTTCTTGCGCCGCCATACGGTTCATAAAGAAGTGAAGTAAGCTCCCCAAAAGCGCTTGGAAACAAGCCTCTCAAGGTATGCAGCATAACAGAAACGCCTTGCCGAATTCATCTTCGGCAAGGCGTTTCTGTTGATTTTTCGTAACTGGTCAGGTATCTCCTTCCGACGGCTGAGGAGTGCGAGAACGCTGCCGTCGGAAGGTTTTCCCGGTACTGTTTTTTTTGAAGTAGTTCCGGGAAATCCGTCCTACGCTTAGGAAAGCGTAGGGCGAGCAAGCGCACCTGACCAGTTACGATTTTTCTGCGTATTTTGCCGTGTACTGATTTCTTTCTTTCTTTCTTTCTTTCTTTCTTTCTTTCTTTCTTTCTTTCTCAATGCCCCGCAAACGACCATGAAACAACGCTACTGCAACCCCTTCACCGATTTCGGTTTCAAAAAACTCTTCGGCGAAGAGGCACATAAAGACCTCCTCATCGATTTCCTCAATGCGCTCCTGCCACCAAAACACCGCATCCGCAATCTCGAATACACCAAAAACGAGGTGGCAGGTGCGACACAACTCGACCGCAAAGCAATCTTTGATATTGCCTGCACGGGCGAAAACGGTGAGCGCTTTATCGTTGAACTCCAAAAAGCAAAGCAGAATTTTTTCAAAGAGCGCCGTGTGTTCTACGCCACCTTCCCGATACGGGAACAGGCGGAGCGGGGCGACGTGTGGGACTTTGAACTTGCGGCGGTGTACTGCATCGGCATATTAGATTTTGTCTTCGACGAAGACCGCGATAATGCGGATTATCTGCATTTTGTTCAACTCAAGAACCAGCATAATCGGGTGTTTTACGACAAATTGACGTTTGTGTATTTGGAGATGCCGAAGTTCACGAAGACGGAAGCGGAATTGGCGACGCAAACGGATAAATGGTTGTATTTTCTGCGGCACGTGAGCCGCTTGGACGGTATTCCGCCTGTTTTGCAGGAGCAGATATTCGAGGAAGCATTTCGGGCAGCAGAGATAGCGCAGTTCAATCAGGGGGAAGCACGGGAATACGAAGCCTCATTGAAATATTACCGTGACTTACAGAATGTGATAAACACGGCGATAGGCGAAGCAGCAGCCAAGGCACGTGAAGAAGGACGCGAGCAAGGACGCGAGCAAGGACGCGAAAAAGCACACGAAGAAAGGCGCATCATTGCCCGCAATTTCGTCACACTCGGCGTACCTATCCCCGACATCGCCACCGCAACGGGACTCAGCGAGGACGAGATTTTGCATTTGTAATTGGTGTGTAGCTTTTTTGTATGCTGTCCGAAGAACAGAATACTTGTTGACCCGGAGAATATCAACCCTGCGAACCCGCATGATTACGTCGTTGGAGGTCAAACATCGTGACAAAGAAAAATTTGGGCATGAAATGTGCGGGTTGTAGATTGACAGGTGAATTATTGAAAAAATTGTTTTGATGTCCTGCTTGAAAGTACGCACTATGCAACGTATTCTTATTTCCGACGACCATTCTATGCTGGCAATGATGTTCAAGATCTGGTTTCAGCAAACAGGTCTGGATGCCACAGTTGTTGCTATGCCCTCTACGGGCAAGGCGACGTTACAAGCCGTCCGCGAACACCGCCCCGACATTATTTTTCAAGATATGATGCTGCGCGATATGCCGGGGTCGGAAATTATCGGCGCTGTTCGCAAGGAATTTCCCGATATGCGCATTTTTGCTATGTCGGCAAAGCCATCATTAGCAAAAATGGCGTTAGAGGTGGGTGCTGATGGAAGTATGCTCAAGGAAGACCATCCCAACGTTATTCGTGAGGCGCTGGATTGGGATATAACTAGGGGAAAATGGGTCAGTCCTCTGCTTCAAAGTAAAATGCTCATGGCAGTAGCAGAGATGCGCAAGTATGATTTTACACCCGGTGAAATCAACGCGCTCAGTTTAGCAGAACTTTCTAATGTAGAAATAGCATCGATTCTCAATTTATCCGATGGCACGGTGCGAAATATTTTTACGATACTCTATAATAAAACAGGAATTAGAATTCGCTCCGAACTTGCACAATGGGCGCAAAACACGCTCCTGCTTGGTGAAGTCCATGATGATTGATTTTTGTTCACGCTTTGTGAACGATGAATATGACACTACCCTCAAAAATAGGTGCGCCCCCCGTAATGTGATGTTTCATAAAAATACCATATCTTTGCATTGTAGCGTTTGACTATTCTGAAGATGTTCTTTAGGGGAGTCAGATTGGCGGTCAATGTTGTGCATTATGAAGAGACAGAGTTATCACGCTTTTAGAAAAGCCACCATCATTGACGAAATCAATGACGGAATTGATGTATAAGCGGTTTTAAGGCTATTCTCTTTGCAATGTCGCAAATATCTCATCGCCCGACAAGACTATGGTTTATTCTCGCCATTTATCACACATATTGTTTCATTCTTTCTCTACCGTTATGACTACTTCTGCTCCTCTCTCTCGCAGAGACCTCTTTGGCGCAATGGCTTCATTACTCGGCAATAGCGCCTTTCAGCGTGTGGTTCGCTACCACCAAGGTCTTATTGCTTTGTTTGTCGCCGCGCTAATTTCGCTGGCAAGTCTCGTACCTGCACAAGCACAAATTCTTGACCCCACTTTTACATTCGCTGGTCCACCAGACGGCTTCAATGCTGAGGTACGCGATGTTGTTCAAGTTGGAACTCAGCTTATTGTTGTTGGAAATTTCACGGGCTATCGTGGTACGGCAGTCAACCGGGTTGCCCGACTGAATGACGATGGTACGCTGGATGCAACGTTTGTGCCGCCGGGTGCTGGTGTGATCAATGGTCAGGTCAATTCGATTGCACTGGATGGAACGGGGTTTTATATCGGTGGACAATTTAATAACGGCACACAAAACTACGTGATGCGTCTCATGGCAAATGGTTCGCTGGACGCGGGATTTGCGACAACGGCTATTGACAATCAGGTACGGGCTATTGCGGTTGTCGGAACGGATGTCGTCGCAGTCGGCGATTTCACGGCACCCTTTAATCGTATTGTTCGCTTGACAAATACCGGCGCGGCTGTTGGCGGATTTAATCCCGGTACTGGCTTCACGGGCGGGAATTTTGCATCGGCGGTTACTGTAGATGGTACAAGCCTGATTATTGGTGGTGACTTTTCAGACTATAACGGTAGTTCCGTTGGGCGGATTGTACGCATTGCGGCTGCCACGGCTGCCATTGATGCGACATTCAGAACCAATAACGGTGTAGGTTTTAATGGAGACGTATTGGCGCTCCAAATGGTCGGGACAAACGTGCTGGTCGGTGGGAATTTTACCCTCTTCGGTGCAACGGGTCGGGGTCGTATTGCACGGTTGGTTGCTGGCACAGGTGGTACACGCGGAACGCTGGATGCTACCTTCACAACTGGCACCGGATTTGATGCTGCGGTCAACTCTATTGCCGTTGATGGCGCAGGACGGATTATGGCGGGTGGTGGATTTTTGAACTACGCCGGAACTGCACGAAACAATATTGCCCGATTGACAACAGCAGGTGCATTGGATATCCTCTTCAATCCCGGCTCAGGCTTTAACAACGTTGTGAATAAAGTTTTGAACCAAACCGATGGTAAATTGGTTGTTGGCGGACGCTTCACGAGCTACAACACCACATCCAGCCGCGCCAGAATTGCGCGATTTGCCTACGCTTCGTCGGCATATCCTTCGGGCTTGATTTTCCCGGAAGTTGCTGCCAACGACGGTTCCAGCAGCACACAACTAACGCTGACGCTCGGTCCGGCTGCTCCGACGGCTCCGCTTGATTTGGAAGAATGGACGGCGGCAATCACGAATGGTAATGATTTTCTTCCTGCCGCAACGTACTACACCGTTTCAGGGCTGCCTGGTGGTATGTCAATGGCAATTCAGAAAACAACCAACAAAACTGCCACCATTCGTTTGACGGGGAACGCTCTGGCTCATGCTAACGTGAACGACGTTATCAATGGTGTGATTATTACATGGCAAAATGCCGCACTACTTGGCAATAATGCTGCGGGTGTGGAGAACTTGAACACCGCTACAACACGGTATTCAGTAGATTTCCGCGACCCCGGTACGGCGGCGTATTCTGCCACAACCTTCCCCGAAGATGTAGTTAATAACGGCACTATTTCTGCCGTCCGCACCATCACCCTCACCAACGTTACCTTCAATGCGGGTATTGCTAACGCAACAGTCTTGACCGCAGGGGGTACACATTACACGCTTGGTGGAGGACCGATTCCCGCAGGATTGACGCTCGTTGTGACGAAAACAGGTACAAACACGGCGACAATAGCCCTTACTGGTGCAGCAGCCCCACACACTGCCGCCCAAGACGTAAACTTCAATCTCACCTTTGCCAATGCTGCCTTGGAAACGGGTGCAATAGCCGCAGGGGTCACGGGCTTGAACGGCGTGAATCTGCCCATAACCTTCCTCAATCCCGGCTCTGCCGCTTACTCCGGCACAACCTTCGGTGAAGCAAGCACGAACAATGGTGCAATCACCCAAACCCGCACCATTACGCTCACGGGCGAACAGTGGCGCACAGCGCTTGGCGTTGGTATGCCGTTCACGGCAGGTGCTGATTACACCGTCGCAAACGTTCCCGCAGGATTGACTGCCGTTGTCACAAAAACAGGCGTAAATACGGCGGATATTAGTTTCACTGGCACGGCAACTTTCCATGCTTCCGCAAACAACGTTGCGAATGTGCAGTTTACATGGGCTGGCGCTGCCATTCAGAGCGGAAGTATTGCAACGGGCTTGAACGGTGTCAATCATTCCATTAACTACAACGACCCCGGTTCCGCCGTGTATTCCGGTACGGTATTCCCCGAAGCAGCCGCGAATGACGGTTCTATCACGCAAACCCGCACCATTACGCTCACCAACGAAGAATGGAATACGGTCGTGGGAATCGGCTCGCCTTTGACTAATGGCATTCATTACACCATCGCCAATATGCCCGCCGGGCTGACGGCAGTTGTCACAAAAACATCCGCCAACGTCGCTACTATCAGCTTTACGGGTAATGCTCCGGCGAATCTTCCGGCAAATGATGTGGCGAATAT
>JAAFHM010000214.1 GCA_013298375.1 Ignavibacteria bacterium
GGTATTGGTACGGATGATCTCTGCGCCCGTTATGAAAAAGACCATGACGATTATTCGTCCATTATGGTCAAAGCTATTGCCGACCGACTGGCAGAGGCGGCTGCAGAATGGCTTCACGAACGGGTTCGCAGAGAAATTTGGGGATATGCCGCCGATGAATCGCTCGAAAATGACGACCTTGTGCAAGAGCGGTACACGGGGATTCGCCCTGCACCCGGCTATCCTGCTTGCCCCGAACACACCGAGAAACGAAAATTATTCGACCTTTTGAACGCAGAGCAGCGCACGGGCGTTATCCTGACCGAAAGCTACGCGATGTTTCCGGCTGCATCGGTGTCGGGATGGTATTTTGCACACCCCGAATCGAAATATTTTCCTCTTGGCAAAATCCAACGTGACCAAGTAGAAGACTACGCCCGCCGCAAGGGAATGACCGTCGAAGAGGCGGAACGGTGGTTAGCGCCAAATCTGGGGTATGAGGCGTAAGAGCATCATTACTTCTGTGTCATTGCAGATATGCCATACTGCCAATATTACAACCTTTGGAATGTTTGTAGAAACCAAAGTCTTGGGTTTGAAGTCCATAGTTTTTGACTAGCGTTTGAGACCACTAAACTGTTTGCGCTCACAGCCTTATTTTTAAGGATAATTCCATGAAAAACACTCTTTCTACTCTCACGATATTCCTGTCGCTTTTATTACTCACGCAAAGCCGCTCGGCGGCGCAAACTGCCGATGCAATTCTCGGAAAATGGCTCACCGAAGGGGATAAATCCATCGTGGAAGTGTGGAAAGCCAATGGCACCTATCAAGGAAAAATCGTCTGGATAAAGGACTCTCTTGAAAACGGAAAACCTAAAGTGGATAAATTCAATCCTATTGAATCGCGCCGCAAACAGCCTGCCTTGGGGCTTCAGATACTTTCCCATTTGAAATTCAACAATAATGAATGGGTAGAAGGCGCAATTTATGACCCCGAAAACGGCAAGGAATATAGCTGTAAGGCGACCATGAACGGTGAAAAACTGGATTTACGCGGTTATGTGCTAGGCTTGCCGTTTCTGGGGCGCACCACCACGTGGCGGCGCGTTCCCTAACGGGAGCAAGTGTACCTAACCGACAAAGCCTCAGTATTTCTCACCGCGCCAATGTAAATATCTCTCGTAATTCTTTATTCGACATATCGGTAATCCAGTTTTCGCCCGTGCCAACGGTCAAATTTGCCAATTCTTGTTTTGCTTGAATCATGGCATCAATTTTCTCCTCAAATGTGGCTTGCGTAATGAACCGATGCACCTGTACATTTTTTACCTGCCCGATACGATAAGCGCGGTCAGTGGCTTGATTCTCCACCGCCGGATTCCACCACAGGTCGTAGTGGATGACATTTGTAGCGGCGGTGAGATTGAGACCCGTGCCGCCTGCTTTGAGCGAAACAATCATAAACCGCGTGGCTGCGTCGTTTTGGAAGGTTTCCACGAGTTTGTCGCGTTTCGTTCTGGCGACTCCGCCGTGAAAAAAGAGTGCATCGGCGTTTAACTCCTCAGCAATCATGCGCTCCAGCAGCGTTCCCATTTCCTTGTACTGCGTAAAAATAAGCGCCTTTTCGTCCGATTCTTGAATACTATCCAGCAGTTCCATCAGCCGTGCGGCTTTGCCGGAATCTTTGCTGTGCGGGTCGCCTTTTTTTGCATAGTGAGCCGGGTGATTGCAAATTTGTTTGAGTGCCGTTATCATGCTAAAAATCAAGCCGGAACGGGCAATGGTGTCGCTCTCGTCTTTGCCTTCGATTGCCTTGAGGGCATTCTGCACGGCGCTTTCGTAGAGTGCTGCTTGCGATTTGGTGAGTGTGCAGTATTCGTTGGTAATGATTTTATCAGGCAGATCGGCGATAATACTTTTGTCCGACTTCAAACGCCGCAAAATAAACGGTGCCGTCACACGGCGCAAGCGATCAATCGCGTCAGCATCGCGGTCTTTTTCAATCGGCTTGATGAAATCATCCCGGAAGCGCGTGATGCCGTGCAGATACCCCTTATTGAGCCAATCAAAGAGCGACCACAATTCCGACAAACGATTTTCCACAGGCGTACCCGATAGCGCCAGGCGCATCGGTACGGGAATAGATTTTACGGCTTTGGTTTGTGCGGTATCGTGATTTTTCATGTTTTGCGCTTCATCCACAATGGCGATGCTCCACGGGTGCGCCGCAAACTCCTTCATTTCACGCCGCACAATGCCGTAAGTGGTGATAACAAGGTCACTGCCTTCAAAATCAAACGTGCGGTCAGCGCCGTGATAAATACTCGCCGTCAACTCCGGCGTAAAGCGATTACACTCGCGGAGCCAGTTAGTAACAAGCGTTGTAGGGCAGATGATGAGCGCATGGTGCGGCAATTTGCCATCATTTTTCAGGCGTTGGAGCAGGGAAAGCGCTTGCAGCGTTTTTCCCAAGCCCATGTCATCCGCCAAAATTACCCCAAAACCGCGCTCCATAGTCGAATACATCCACTGAAAACCGCGCTCTTGATAAGGACGCAAAGTCGCACGGATGCTGCTCGGCAGCGTAATATCGTCAATGCTCGTCAGTGATTGAAGTGCGCTTTTGAAAGCGGCATCGCCGTCGAACACAAATCCTTCTTCTTCACCCGCCAAAAGCGCCCGCAAAGCCGCTTGCCCACTCAATTTCACGCCGCCGTCAAGTTTTTCCAGCAGCGCTTGTGCTTCGGTAGGTGAAAGCATAACGTAGGAATTGCGGAAGCGCGTAATACCGTTTGCTTCCTTCAAAAGCCGCCTAAATTCTGGCACCGACACGCTTTCGTCGCCAATGGCAACGTCGTACTCAAATTTTATCAAATCCAGCATCGAAAGAAACGTCTGCCCACCGTGACTCTTCACTTTCGCACGGGGGCGCGGGCGCACAAGTCGCACCAATGCTTGCGGAAGAATTAAACTTACGCCGAGTTCGCGCAAACGGTGGGCGGTTTCGGTTAAAAACGTGTAGAGTTCGGAAAGCGGCAATTCAACGGGTGCGCCGCGCTCTGCATTTCGCGCATCCAGCATCCATGAGAGTTCGGGGAAATGTTTAGTGGCTTCATCAAGCGTCCGCAGCACGAGTATTTGGATTTTCTCCGCGTCCTGCCCCAAGACTTTTCCTTGAGCATTCAAAACTTGGCGAATCGGGATCGGCTGCGCAAGAGGGTTCATGCGGTCTTGCACCTCGCAATGAAGAACAAAGGGCGCGTTGGGATTGTCCGTAATAGCGTCGTCTGCCGGCTCTTCGATGCGCAGAATCGGCGTAATATCTAGCCCCGACACATCTAACCACGAAAGCCATTCGTGAATTTCATTTGCCAAAATTGCTACGGGTACGCTGCCGGAAAAAAGCGGTATCGGCTCGGCAAACATCTCCGACAAAGCATCGGTTAGATGAGCGCCATAGCGTCCTTTGCGTATGGTTTGATGGACAACTTCGGTCAACATATCTGCAAAAAAAGCATCAAAACTTTCCGCCGACAAACCGGCAGAATGCTCCTCATTGATGCACATTTCGGGCGGTAACAAGCCGCGAAGCGCTGCCATGATGCGGTCTAGCGCCTCTTTGTCTTCTGATCGGCGCACCAATGGCTCGTAGCGAATGTAGTACCGTATATCTGCGGTTTTGCCGAGAATCTTTTTTACGGCTTGTGTTGTTCTGGCGATAACGCCTGTTTTAGCAAGTTTGGCGGGCTGCTTCTGGTCGCCAAAGCGCACTAAAACAGGCTTGAGCGACAGCGTCGAAACAAGCATATATGCCACATCGAGCGCTGCACAGAAAAACCGCGACGATTCGGTATGAAATTTCTGCGTCGAAAACCCCGCAACGCTGGAGCAGATTGCAATAAGTTCTTCCAGTGAAGCAAAGGTCACATCCTGCGCAACGACGCGGATACTACTTTTTTGCCACGTTGGAAGTTTGATGCTTTTTACGTCATTGCGGCGGGCAAGACGGGCAAAGTCAAAATGCTCGTCAGGAACGGTGAGGTAGGAATACCAGTATTGGTTTTCACGGTCGTACTCTAACCAAATATGCGGCATCGCGCTTGGCTTTTTTCCGTTGGTTCGGCTGGCGCTGATGCGCTCGGAAAGGCTTTCGTAGAGATGAGTCAAAAACGCTCGAAAATCTTTTTGTGCCGTACTGAAGCGGGGTTTTGGCGGCAGAATTGCCATAAGTCGGGTGGCATCATTTTTCACCAGCACATCAAACCAAGATTTACTCCAATTTTCAGGCAATGTTGGGCGGACTGATGAACCCGCAAAGGGAACAAATCCCGGCACAGGAATCGGCGGCACGAGATCGGGCTGTTCGCTGTTCCCGGCTGCTTCAAGGAGTTCTTTCGTGGTAATGCCGCGCAAGTGGAAGAGCAGCAATGGCGAGCGATCGAGGTCGTTTGCCAGCGCGTAAAAGACCGCAACTTGGTGTTTGCAAGGGTCGCCCCAATCGGGACAGGAGCAATCGCCTTTCAACTCACTCCACGCTGCCGGAACAATGGGCAAGCGGTTTTCTCGCATCCACGCCATAAACCACTCCGGCAGTGTGCCGCGACTGAGATCTTGCGCCAACATCGGGTTCGCGGTGATAAAACTCAAAAGCGTATTTTTTTGTTGGGGCGTAAAGGGGCGCAATTCCACTTTCACCTTGTAAGGACGCGGGTCTGAGCCTTGTACCTTGCCGCGCACCGTCGAACCAGTAATTTCAATTTCACGAACTTTCCCCGTGTTTGCGTAGGTTTTGCCGCGTGCCAAGCGTGGGTCAACCATTCCACGCTGTGTGCCGCCTGTTTCTAATGCCTGTATCCATGCGGCTCCCCATGGAGTATTGCCGTATTGTATGCGTTTCGCCATTGTGAAAAGAAAATGTTCAGTGATAGAAAGTCGTTGTTGAGGGTGTTTCAGTCCGCAAGCTACAAAAAAAATCTTGGCTAGGCGTAAATACCAACGCAAAAATTTGGCAGAAAGGAAAAACTTGTGTAGCTTCACCGCGATTTTCTCCCACATTCTTTCCGCTTCCTTATGATTATTCAACTTGAGCCAAAGCTGCCGGGCAGCGCCACATCGGATGTTTTGCAAGCCGTAAAAACTATTGGATACAAACCAACGCCCGTGAGCACGCAGTTCGGCAATTACATTGTTTGCGTCGGCAAAAAAGATTTCGACATTCGTTCTTTAGGCAGCCTTGCCGGAGTGCGGGATATACACTACGTTTCGGACGATTACCAGCTTGTTTCGCGCAAGTGGAAAGTCGAGCGTACCGTGATTGACCTTGGCGATGGCGTAAAAATTGGCAACGGCGCGTTTCAGATGATGGCGGGACCATGCTCCATTGAGAGCGAAGAGCAGGTACTCAGCATCGTGCAACACCTGAAACGGTGCGGTGTTCGGATTATGCGCGGTGGTGTTTTTAAGCCACGCAGTTCGCCGTATAGTTTTCGTGGTATGGGCTTGGAGGGCTTGAAAATGTTTTCGGCAATTTGCCGCGAACATGGCATAAAAATTATCACCGAAGTCATGGAAGTCGCGCAGATAGAGCCGATGTACGAGTACATTGATGTCTATCAAGTCGGTGCGCGAAACAGCCAAAATTTTAATTTACTGGACGAACTCGGCAGAGTTGACAAGCCCGTGATGATAAAACGCGGCATTTCCGGTACGATTGAAGAACTGCTTTATTCCGCAGAATACGTGTTTTCTGCCGGCAACGAGCGCTTGATGATTTGCGAGCGCGGCATCCGCACCTACGAAAGCGCTAGTCGCAATACCTTCGATATCAACGCTATTCCCATTTTACGCGATAAAACCCACCTTCCTGTTATTGTTGACCCTTCGCACGCTATTGGCTTGCGGGATTTTGTTGCGCCCGTTGCCTTGGCTGGCGTTGCGGCGGGTGCCGACGGCATTATCATCGAAATCCATGAAACGCCCGAAGAAGCTGCTTCCGACGGCGCACAAACACTGAATTACGAAGAATCCGCGCAGCTTTTCACCAGAATCCGTGCGCTCTTGGATGTGCAAGAGACATGGTAAATTCTTTCTCATCATCATTTTTTTACTCTTTTGGAGTTCACTATGAAAAAATTATTTCTCGTTGGAGTAGTGCTTCTTGGAATATGTTGCCTGACAGATCTTACCAATGCTCAAGTTGGAGCCGACGACCTTCGCAAAGCTACACCCGCAATGGACACGACGGGCTGGACGGTAAAAGGCAATATTGGCATTAACTTTACTAGTATCGGCTTGTCAAATTGGTCAGGTGGCGGCAATAATGCTACGTCTTTGCTTGGTTTGCTGAATTTTACGGCAAATTATCACACAAAAACCTTTGCATGGGACAACGCAGCCGAATTTGGCTATGGACTCACGTGGGTTTCGCCCGAAACAACTGCCCGCAAAAGTGATGACCGCATTATCATTATTTCCAAAGCAGGCTTGGCGGCGGCAGAAAATCTGCGTTGGACGGGCTTGCTGGATTTTCGGACGCAATTCACCTTGGGCGAAGATTACACCAAAGCCCCCGGCACAGAAGCTCGCAAACTCTCGAATCTTTTTGCACCTGCCTTCTTGACGCTGGCTCTGGGTGCGGAGTGGAAACCGGCCGACTACATGAGCGTTCTCGTCGCACCAGTGACGGGGCGGATTGTGATTGTCGGCGATGCTGATTTAGCGCGGCGTGGTGCCTTTGGCGTGGCGGCGGGGCAAAATACCCTCGTGGAATTAGGTGCATTGCTGAACGTCCAACTCAAGCGTGATGTGTGGGAAAACGTCAATCTGGCAACGCGCCTGAACGTGTTTGCGCCGTACAACAACATTGGCAAGCCCATTGTGAACTGGGAGAACTTGATTATTCTGAAAGTGAACAAGTTTTTGAATGTAAGTTTGGCGGGCGATCTGATTTATGGCGTTCCCGTGATTAATTCCACAAATCTTTTGCAATTACGCGGAGTTGCTGCTATTGGCTTTGTCCTGCCATTTTGACGCTGAGGCGGTTATCACATTGTTAATTCTTTTGTGACTGGTCGGATATCAAAATATTATCCACGAATCACGCGAATTGACACGAATCGCGAAAAATTTTCGACAAATAAATCACACTCATTCGTGAAGATTCGTGCGATTCGTGGATGCTTCTCGTGGAAGACCCGACCAGATGCATTCTTTTTTATCTGTTTTTATCGAAGGAGTGATCGTTATGGGTATAGTACAGGAATTTAAAGAATTTGCCGTGAAAGGCAATGTCATTGATTTGGCTGTCGGTGTTATTATCGGCGGCGCATTTGGCAAAATCGTGTCGTCGTTGGTGGACGATGTGATTATGCCGCCGATTGGATTGGCACTGGGCGGAGTGAATTTCAAAGAACTGGCTATCAAGCTAAAAGATGCTTCTGCCGATGGTAAAATTCCTGCGGTGATGATAAAGTACGGCGCGTTTATCCAGAACGTACTGGATTTCGCTATTTTGGCATTTATTATCTTTTTGATGGTCAGAGCTATTAATAGCATGAAAAAAGCGGAAGCTGCAGCACCGCCTCCACCGC
This sequence comes from Ignavibacteria bacterium, assembly GCA_013298375.1. Taxonomy (GTDB): domain Bacteria; phylum Bacteroidota; class Ignavibacteria; order Kapaibacteriales; family UBA4661; genus PH2015. The sequence goes on from JAAFHM010000214.1 coordinate 7,572, forward strand.
CGCCGGGTCCGACAAACGAAGAAAAATTGCTGATGGAAATACGCGATGCGTTAAAGAAGTAGGCATCGACCTTGTCGGCAGCGCATACAACAAGCAGGTTTTTTGCTCAACTTGGGGCAAGAAACCTGCTTTTTTATCGTCGTCGCTTTATTGACGTTGCGTCGTAACTGGTCAGGTCTATGGAACAGCAAGTTGAAATGCGATGCCCGTGAGGGCATCAATCAAAGCGTCAAGGATGTTCGCAGAATGTTTGCGGACGGTGGAGCAAAACCCGCGCAAACGGCAAAA
>JAAFHM010000249.1 GCA_013298375.1 Ignavibacteria bacterium
GAGGCTTCCAAATACGACTTGAACTATATCAAACTTGATGGTAATGTGGGTTGTATGGTCAATGGCGCTGGCTTGGCAATGGCGACTATGGACGTAATCCAACTCGCTGGCGGCAAACCCGCGAACTTCCTGGACGTTGGGGGTGGAGCGAATGTTCACCGCATCTCCAACGCATTCCGCATCATGCTTTCCGACCCGAATGTGAAAGCTGTTTTTATCAATATTTTCGGCGGTATTGTGCGCTGTGACCGTGTTGCTAACGGTATCATCCAAGCCTCACAGCAAGTGAGCCTGAACGTACCGTGTATTATTCGCCTTGACGGTACGAACGCTGTGGAAGCCCGCGAAATCTTGGAGAAATCCGGTTTGACGTTCTCCGTAGGTTCGACGCTGGAAGAAGCAGCCCGGAAAGTTAAAGAGACGGTGGATAAACTCTAAATAGCCCCGTCAATAGCTATGAGAGCCTTGTTTGAAGCATTTTTTTAATGTACAAGCAAGGCTCTTTTTATTGCTCGTGAAATACAGACCTTCCCAATCATCTTTTTGAAAAACTATGCTCAAACGTGCTTTTCTCTCTGGTCTGATGCTGCTTGGAGTATTACTGCCTCTTGCAGCGCAAGAAACAAATCCTTTGCAAAACATGGGTGCTGCGCAAAGCGAGGTCTCCAATCGGCTTGGTGTTGCGGTCGGGGTTCTCGCTGCTACCAGCGACGGTTCATCGGCGCTCTTGTCGGCAATGTACACGCGGTCAATTCTTCAAGGCGTGGAAATGGAACTTTCGTTTCAGCACTCCGCCCTTTCTAGGACATTTGGAGACCCGCCGACGCAAAACAGCCTTCCCGACTATTCCATATACTTCCGGAATTATTCAACGATTGACGGAACGGTGCTGCTTGCGCCATTCAGCACTGGCTTTTTATCAGGATTTCGTTTTGGCGCAGGTGCAACATTCCAATTCCGCGAGCAAGGTTCCGTCAGAACAGTGCCGGTGTCTCTGCGGTTACTGCCCGACTCGCTTGCTGTTGTGCTGCGTACGTACCCACCCTCGTCATATACATATAGCAATGGCTTGGTGTTTGGCGGGCATCTGAAAATTGATTATGTTATTCCTTTGTCAAAAATGGTTGATATTGGCGTACGCATACAAGGACACGTTTTGTTACTCCGCCTGACGGGTGATGATTCGGTAAAAGTGTTTGCCGATGCGACAGGCTCTGCGAGTATCTTTCTCCGCGTGGGCTTTTAACGATATGCACAACGATATACAGAATACCACAACAAGAAAGCCCGTTTTCCCTTGAACGACGGGCTTTTGTATTCCCGCAATATTATGAACACCTCATCACCACAAGCCTCCACAAAAACTGCCTCGCTGCTGGATGTGCAGCAATTCCAAACCTATACCTACTGCCGTATTACCGAAAGGCGTTGTACGCTTGGCGATGCCAGCGCCTACGAAGCCGCACAAATACTTCTATTTGCTGGCTTGGAAGCATCCGCTCACAAGCGTCTTACGGTGGATATGGCAGCAGTGGAAGAATATGATTCCTACGTGGTTATTTGGCTGGCAACGGCAAAGCGTTTTTGCAAAGAGCATGGAATTGTGCTGGATGTGCAGAATATTCACGAGCAGATGCAAGATTTTATCACGCTTTTGGAGCGCCCTTTACTCGAAAAGCACGTCGAACCGCCAGCAGAAACATCGCTCCACCGCTACGTGGAAAGCGTCGGCGAGGCGACGCTTCAAGTCTGGGCGGACGTGCGATTTTTTGTTGAGTTTTTTGGTGAATTTTTTATCAACCTGACGTATTTGATTCGTGCGCCGCGCTCCATTCGTTGGAGTGATTTTCCGGCACAAGTTACCAAAGCGGGAGTGAGCGCTCTGCCGATTGTCGCCTTAGTAGGCTTTTTGATGGGTGTTATCGTCGGCTATCAAGGCGCAATGCAGCTTGCACAGTTTGGTGCGGAAATATACCTAGCGGATATGGTAGCGATTTCGATGGCACGAGAATTAGCACCTCTTATGACGGCAATTATCGTTGCAGGGCGCTCCGGCGCTGCCTTTGCTGCCGAAATTGGCACGATGCAAGTTGCCGAAGAGATTGACGCACTCACCACGATGGGTTTCAATCCTATGCGTTTTCTCGTCATGCCGCGTGTGGTGGCGGTGGTCTGCGTGATGCCGCTTTTAGTCTTGTTTTCCGACATTGCCGGAATGTTTGGCGGTTTGCTCATTGGCATTGGAGCGCTAAAACTCAGTGTGAGTGGGTATTTAAACGAAACAAAAGTTGCGCTTACCGTTGCGCATTTGGCAAGCGGTTTACTGAAAAGTGTCGTGTTGGGCGCGGTGATTGCTCTTGTCGGCTGTATGCGCGGTTTTCAGGTGCGCGGCGGTGCTGAGAGTGTTGGGCATTTTACGACATCGGCAGTGGTGAGCAGTATATTTTTAATTATTTTGCTGGATGCAATTTTTACGGTTATTTTTCAGGCGATTGGTTTGTAGAATTTTTTCCTTTGCCATTACTTATGCGTAAACACTTGATAAAACTACTCACGATTGCCTTGGCAATAATACTATGGCATACCACTCTCTCTGCTCAAAAGCCTCTTGAGAACTCGCTGCTATGGCGAATTTCAGGCAAGAAACTGACACAGCCTTCTTATTTGTACGGCACTATTCATCTGATTTGCGTGCAGGATTTTATCTTGCGTGGGCAGACTATTGAGGCAATGAATAAATGTCAACGCATCGCCTTTGAAATGGATTTTTTTAATAAGCAAGATGTGACCAATGCGCGACAGCAATATATGCTTATCGATACCGATAGCTATAAGCGTTGGCTAGAGGAAAAGGATTATCAGCGCCTCCGACATTTTATGACGACAATGCTTTTCATCCCTGATAGTATCTGGACAAAGACCCGCCCGTCACTTCTGGTATATCGAATGATAGGAAAGATGCTTGATTGCATGAAAACAGGTGCGGAGGACGTTGTTATTGGGGTTTCGAGACGCGATAACGAAACACGCGGCTATAGCCATGAATTTACCGGACTAGAAACCACCGAAGACCGCACAAAACTTGGGGTAATGGCATCCAAGTTTGATTCTCTTCTCGCACAAAGTATCGTTGCAATGATACCATATTGGAAGAAAATCCAAGCAGATTTACGAAGAGCGGCACAAGAGTACAAAACAGAAAACATCATTGGTACAATGCAATCCCTTGCCAGCGAGCCTCTACTTGCCAGTCAACCTAGCAGCAAGGAATATACTAAGACGCTTCTTGATGCCAGAAACAAATTATGGCTGCCACGCATTGAAAAAATGATGACGGCAAAGCCGACATTTTTTGCTGTCGGTGCGGGGCATTTGGTTGGAGACAATGGTGTGATAATGCTTCTGCGTAAGCAAGGCTACACCGTCGAGCCGATAACGAAGCGTGAACAGGTTATTGGTCGTACACAAGGCAAATAGTTTTTCCCATTCTCTTTTGACAACGAATCGCCATGAATATTCTTGCCCGTTTTTGCGTAGTTCTCATTCTCTGTACGTTGGAAGCACCTCCTCTTGCGGCTCTCCCTCAATTTTCCTTATTAACCGGAAATCGCTGTTTGACCTGTCACGTGAACGCACAAGGTGGCGGCATCCGCAGCGAACTGGGTTGGTATGTCGCCAAAGACGCATCGATGCTGAACCCGAAGGATATTCCGCTTCTGCGCGAACTCTATGCGTTGGATGGCGAATCGAATAGCTATATTGACGGGCAACTCACGATTGGTATGGATTTGCGCGGGCAGATGACTCGCTCACCTATACGAGATGCTGCGCCTCGAAAGTTTTTCCCGATGCAATTAGCGCTCTACGGCGCATTAAAACTGAATGGATTGGAGTGGTTGACCCTAGAAGGCGGCTTCGATGCGGCTTCATTATGGGAGTCTGCACGGGGAACGTACCGGGGGCAATCTGGTTGGACGGCTTCAGCACTGATTCAGCCCGGAATTACACTGCCGCTCTTGCGTGTTGGGCATTTCCAGCCCACCATCGGTGTTCGCTACGACGACCACACCATGCTCATTCGTCAGGTGGCGGGTGCTTTCCCGAAACCGCTCATTCCGCCGATGTATGCAGATTGGGGTGCAGAACTGCAATATGACGGCTTGCAATGGCTTTCGCTCTCGGTAGGTGCATTTTTACCGCAAAATTTATCGGCTATCAATACGGAGTACCGTGATGGTTCGTTTGGCTCTATTATCGGCAATACCATCGCGCCGGATTCTTCCTTCGCCCGTCAACTCCGCTCGCCAACACTAACGGGACGGGTAAAATTCTGGCTTCGCACCGAAGATCATGCTCTGAATTCCTATCTCGGCTCGTCGATTTTGGCGAACGGTAATCTCCAAATGCTGAGTATATTTGCGGGTGTAGGTTTGACGGATAAACTTTCGCTGATGGGTGAGTATCTGATAGCGGATGTCAGCAAGAGTTTTTCTGCCCGTAATTGGACGTTGGAACTGACCTATCGCCCCTTTGCGTGGCTCTATCCCTACGTGCGCTATGAACAAGGGCGCACAGAGTCATTGGTCAACGTCAATCAAAAAAATACGACCTTTGCCAATAATCTGACCGTTGGAGTGCAGTGGTTTCCGCTGCCTTACATCGAACTCCGCCCCGAATGGCGTTTCTACGACAATGAGCGCGTTACTGCCACGCGGTGGAACCTTCAAGTTCATTTCTTTTATTGAAAAGACCAGCTTGACAAAACCGCCTTTTCTTCATTCCATCTTGTAAGTATCATGGACACAACCAGTACATTGGCAATGGCGATGGGGTCATCGTGGCTTTCCGGCGTGAATCTCTACGCAACAGTCGCCACACTTGGCTTGTTGGGACGTTTTGCGCACGTTCCTTTGCCGGGCAGTTTGGATGCTTTGACGAATTGGTGGGTTATTGGTATTGCCGGAGCGATGTACTGTGTGGAATTTGTTGCCGATAAAATTCCTGCCGTTGATACGGCGTGGGATGCCATTCACACCTTTATTCGTGTTCCGGCAGGCGCGGTGCTTGCGGCGGCGAGTGTCACGACCTTTGATTCAACAATTCAGACGATTGCGCTGCTTATCGGCGGCGGTTTGGCATTAACGTCGCATACAACCAAAGCCACCACCCGTGCTGCTATCAATACTAGTCCCGAACCCGTCTCCAATATCGCCGTTAGTACGGCAGAGGACGTGCTGGCAATCGGTGGCGTATCGCTGGCGGTGTACTATCCGATGATGATGATTGGCGTTGTCGCCGTCGGCGTTGTTGCGGCATTTATCATTATTCCCAAACTTATCGGTTATTTGCGGCGTGTTATCGGTTTTGTGGGAAATTGGCGAGAAAAATTGCGTAATTTATAGCATCATCTGGCAATAGTTTTTGTTTCATTTTTATTCAGAGGAGAGACGTAATGGGTATTATTTCTTGGATTGTTTTTGGCTTAATAGCCGGGGCGCTGGCAAAATGGATTATGCCGGGCAAAGACCCGGGCGGTTGGATTATTACCAGCATCATCGGTATCGCCGGTGGCGTTTTGGGCGGATGGATTGGCACATTTTTGGGCTTTGGCGATATTTCCGGCTTCAATCTTCGCAGTTTTGGTCTGGCAATCGTTGGCTCATTGGTGTTGCTGGGTGGCTATCGGATGTTGAAAGGATAGAAACTGGTTTATTTTCTTCGTACTCAAAATAATGGCGTAATTGCTCACGTTGAAGCAGTTACGCCATTTTTTTATAGTAAAATAGCCAGCGTTTCTCTGCGCATTGTCATTCTGATTAGCGAATACGCTGCTCCAACATCCGTTCAACTTCGACACGCACAGCACGTTGTATTTCCTCGCGCCGAAGTGTATGCGTGGCTTCGACGAGTGCTTGGACGTTGAGGTGAAAGGCTTGGAGCGTAAGGTTCGTTTGGCGCATAGTTTCGATAAATTCCGGTTGCGGGTTGGCGGCAAAGGAGACAGCACGGGCTACGTCGTTGACTGCTCCCAAAAGTTCGTCTTGCCGCGCCGTTACGTCGGCAAGTGCCACCGCGATAGATTCCAAGCGGACTCCGGCGGATGCGTAGTCGGTGGCAATATCGCCGATTTCGCCAATCAATTCGCGCATTTCACTGGAATCTTCGGTTTCGGCAGCAACATCTTCCATATCAATATCGTCCGACGGCGAGAAAAACATGACGACAAAAAGAATAACCAGCATAAGTGCCTCCAATCCCACGCCAGCTATCACCAATTTCGTATCGACGCGATCGGTGAAGCGATAGCCGGAGATGACCACAAGCAAAATAGCGGCTCCCAGGTACACCAGAGAATTGATGGTCGAAAAATAGAATCGATTGACGACCTCCTGCAACCAGAGCGATGTCCCGCGAAATAGCCCAAGTTTGTGTATCACCGTCACTTGGCGTTTGCTGTATCTGTACACCTCGCGCTCGAAGCAGCAAAGCCGCCAGCACGTCAGCAAGGTCGTAATACTGCTGACCTGTTTTTCATACCGTAATTCGCGGACAATATCGCGCAAAACCAGTCGTCCGCGCAGAGTCGAGAGAGTTTGAATGTGTTCCATGAACGCTTGTCGAATCGTTGGAAAGGTGATTGCTCGTGATTCTTTTTTACAAATATGCTCAAAAAAAAATTCTCACGAACACAAACCATGACGGGAAAAATCGGTTTGAAATATCACGGCAATAGTGGTGTAATTCGCTATTGAACAAAAAAAACAGTATATTCGTACAATATCGTACAACTTTTATCGTTCATACCCGTATAAAACTGTAACCAAGCCTTTTCTCAGGGCTTCTTCTGTCTGAATCATTTTTCACCACCATTCATTTCACTGAAGGTTATTCCATGATGTTTTTGCAACGAGGTCTTGCGCTTGCGAGTATCTTTTTTCTTTTTACTGCGCCGATATGGGCGCAAAATGGCGTTGTTTCCGGCACGGTCAGCGAGGCTGTATCGGGCGAGGCGGTCATTGGTGTCAATGTCATTTTGTCGAAAGACGACAAGGCTGCGTCGGCATCGGCGATATTGCGGGGTGCGCGGACGAATAAGTACGGGTTTTA
>JAAFHM010000290.1 GCA_013298375.1 Ignavibacteria bacterium
CGCGACGAGCTGGCTATCAATGCAAATATTTCCTACACGCACCCTTTCTCGCACGTACTTTCTGGTACGCTTCTTGCGGAGATGCGTTTGGCGCACCTTGTTTTTATCAAATCGCAGCGCAGCGCTCAGAATAATTGGAATCGGATTATTCGCCTTGCGCCGTCTTTCAGCCTTCGGAACGGCATTGTGGAAATGCGTCCGCAATTCGAGGTACTGGCGAATTATACCAGTTTTGATTTTGAAGATGTGCTTGGAACAGTGCAGAGTTTCAGCCTTCGGCAGGTGGCGTACCGCGATTCGCTAAGAATTATACTGAATCCTCACGCGACTCTTGAATCTCGCATATTATTTCGGTATTTTGAGCGCGGCGAATTTCGTTGGCGTGAATTTTCGGAAACGCCCCGCGATAGGAACATCGAAGCATTCGTGCGGACGCTTTGCGTTGTGCAGCCTACGGGCTTTGCCTTTGGCACAACCAGTATGGCGCGGTTTGGTCTGGGCGGGCGTATCTACATCCTGACGCAAGAACCCATAAGCATCGGCAATGCACCTCGTGCGCCTGGATTTGTCAATCGCTCGTTTGCGCCGGAAACATTGGTCGAGATGGATTTTATCTCAGGAACGGTGCTACGTGTAAGCGGTTGGTATGAGTTCCAATTTGATAGAACCTCGTTTTTGCGAGGTGTTCCGAATATTTTACTGTCGGTCAATTTGCCGTTATAGCGGCTTTGGCGAAAAAATATGGTTTCAGCACTATTCCAATTTTGATTCTTGTTTGCGCTATGGTTAAAACCCTGATTATTCAAAGTAATACGAAGAATTTACGCTACGTCGAGCCATTTTTGGCAGAACTTGTCGCTGGGCAGGGAATGGACGATATGCGGTATCACAACGCCATTATTGCCCTGACCGAAGGCGTGAATAATGCTATTGTCCATGGCAATAAGCGTGATGAAATGAAATCGGTTACTATCACGGGAGAAGTGCGGCAAGGCGAGTTATGGCTGACAATCGATGATTTTGGCAGTGGATTTAATCCCGACACGCTCCCAGACCCGCTTGCACAAGAAAATCTTTTGCGTGACGGCGGACGCGGTGTTTTTCTGATGCGCTCGCTCTGTGATTTTGCTGATTTTATTACGACGGAAACCGGGTGCCGGACGACCTTGCGGACGCGGTTGCGGGAAGAATAGTGAGGGCTGAGTATTGGATTTGAAAAAAAAGCCGCATCAACAAGGTTTGATGCGGCTTTCTTTTTCTTCACTATTTTTTAGCAATTTAGACAAAAGCGCTAAAGCCAGTGATAGCGCGTCCAACGATAAGCGTATTCATTTCGCGTGTGCCTTCGTACGAGTAAATCGCCTCCGCGTCAGCAACGAAGCGCCCTACGTTGTGGTCGAGCAGAATACCGTTGCCGCCAAAAAGTTCACGCGCCCAGCCAACGGTCTCGCGCATACGCAAAGTGCAGAATGCTTTTGCCATCGAAGCGTGTTCGTCTTTCATTACGCCTGCGTCTTGCATTTGCGAAAGGCGTGTGCAGAGCGTTTGGCAAGCGGTGATATTGCTGTACATCTGCACAAGCAGGTTTTGAACAAGCTGGAAATTGCCGATTTCTTTGCCGAATTGTTTGCGTTTTTGAGCATATTTCAAGCTGTTTTCGTACGCGCCCAAGGCGCAGCCAACAGCCATCCATGCTACTCCGGCGCGGGTCATGCGCAGAACTTTTGCGGTGTCAGCAAAAGTGTTTGCTTCTTGAAGGCGATTTTCTTCGCTTACTTTCACATTTTCTAATTTCAAAATAGCGTTCTGCACGATACGAAGGGCAATTTTCCCCTCAATCTTTTTCGCGCTAAAGCCCGGTGTACCTTTTTCAACCAAGAAACCTTTAACGTTGCCCGTTGATTCTTCACGCGCCCAAATAACCGCAACGTCAGCAAACGTGCCGTTGCCAATCCATTTCTTTTTGCCGTTCAAAATCCACGTATCACCTTCGCGGCGGCAGGTTGTGTGCATACCGCCCGCCGTACCGGAACCAACTTCTGGTTCTGTTAGACCAAAGCAACCGATTTTTTCCATGCGCTGCATTGGTGGGAGCCATTTTTGCTTTTGTTCTTCCGAGCCGCAGAAATAAATCGAACCCATCGCCAAGCCGCTATGAACGCCAAAGAACGTTGCAAACGAAGAGTCAATACGCGCCATTTCCATTGCGCAAATACCTTCGAGAAGCGTTGTTTCGCCCATGCAGCCGTAGCCTTTGTATGCCATGCCGATAAGATTTTGCGCTGCCATTTTCGGGATGATTTCGTGCGGGAACTCGTCTTTTGCCCAATATTCATTCGCAATGGGGCTAATTTCTTCTTCCATAAACTTGCGCACTTTCATGCGAATTTCTTGCTGGGTAGGATTCAAAAATTCTGCCACGTTGTAGAAATCAAGATTTGGCGCGGGGAGTTCTTTTTTCTTCCCATTTGCGCTTGCGCTTTTGCCGCCACCCATTTGTGACATAAGCATTTGCATCATTTTCGGATCCATGTTCAACACGAAATCCATCAGGACATTCAAGTCCATTTTTTCGGCAACTTTCGCTGCTTTTGCGAGGTCGATTTTATCAAGCATTGTGGCGCTCCTTGAAGTGAGGAGTGAAGAAATGAAGTGATTATAGGGAGAGAACTTGCGAGGTCAGATACGACGATAGATATTCCAGATGCCACGCCCGAACACACCTGTCAGCGAGGCAGGGCAAATATAGCACAAAAAGTTTGGTTTTATACCACGTTAGAGTGCTTTTTTATGAAAAAAATTTTATCAAGAACAGAAGGAGAGGCTTACGCCTCCGAAGCTAGTAAATGTGGGCTTTTGAGGCGTACTTCCTCTTGCAAAACCTCATCCAGTATAGCGCCGGCAAGCGAGCGCACCCCGCCAAGCTGCTCCAGCGTGAGGTTTCGTGCGCCTTGCAGGTTTGCACCGGAAAAATCTGCTCCGTCCAACGTCGCATGGTCGAAATTTGCGCCCGTCAAATCGGCTTGAACAAGGTCGGCGTTGGAAAGATTGGCATACGCAAGGTCGGTTTCGCCAAGCGTTGCACCGGAAAATACTGAACCAGAACAGTCCGCGTGGTGCAGTTCCGCACCAAAAAGAATGGCGTTGGCAAAATTAGAATTCCATATCGTGGCATATTCCAGATTTGCACCTGTTAAATTCGCATTGTCCAGCATCGTACCGGGAAGATTTGCATGGGAAAAGTTTGCCGCATCCAAAACAGCATCGGTCAAAATAGCGGAGGAAAAATCCGACTGCTCGGCATTGACACTACTCAGATTTGCACCCGTCAAATCAGAACTTTCAAAATTTGCTTTGAAAAGATTTGCTTCCCACAAATCCACGCGCATAAGTTTTGCGCCGGAAACGTTTGCTTCGCCGAGATTCGCGCACATCATCTTTGCATCGTTCAGGTCTATTCCGGGCATCATAGCGGAGGACAAATCTGCACCCTGCATTTTTGCACCAGAAAGGTTTGCATCCCACAGATTTGCGCCGGAAAGATTGACCTCCGTTAAGCTGGCATCAGCGAGGTAGCACATTCGGAGATCAATCTTGGAAATGCCGTATTTATTGAGGCGGCGGATATTGCCGATAATGCGTTGTTTTGCTTCGACGCTTTCGAGTTTGCGAAAATCATCAATCTCTTCTTGATATTTTTTCTGCTCAAGCCGCTTCTCGCCTAATCTATTAAGCCAGAGCATCAAAATACCCAAAATCAAAATATCGAAAATGACCCCATGAATTTCGCTTATAAGATTGATTTGAAAATTGCGGTCGCTGTACACACCTTGCCAAAGCGAAATACCAACCACCAAAACGGCAATAATGACCAAAATAAACGACGCAATCCGAATCGGGCTGGCGAGGATGTAATTTTGCCACCACGAAGGGCGCTTCATAGCGCGAAGCGTCTTATTGGCATCGGTGGAAAACTGACGGAGTTTTTCATTGCTCTCGGAGCGTACTTTCTTGAAAAAACGTTTCATAATGTGCTTGATTCCGTCAGTGAACAAGGTGGTGATTTGGCATGGGGAAAAATAGAGAGGAATATCAAGAATATGGCGAACTTTCCTGAACTTTCATTTTCGCAGTCGCGCTAAAATTAGCAAATTGCCGTTTCGTTGTCAATTCTTACGCGCAATGTTGCGAAATTTTTTTTCGTACAAGCATTTTTCGCTATTTGAACTTTACCTCTACCTTCGTCATGGCTCACGGACACAAACGCCTCTTTATTTTTTCTGCGCCAAGCGGTGCCGGAAAAACCACGATTGCCAAGCACTTACTCACACAATACGATTTTATGCGGTTTTCCATCTCTGCCACCACTCGCGAGCGCAGACCACAAGAAACTCACGCGAAGGACTATTACTTTTTGAGTGTGGCGGAATTTGAGGAGGCAGTGAGGCACGGCGATCTTGCCGAGCATGAACAAATTTTTGGTAATTACTACGGTACGCTCCGAAGCGAGATTGATAGCGCCCTCCGGGATGGAAAAAGCCTTGTGTTTGATATTGACGTGAAGGGCGCACTGAGCCTCCAACGCGCTTATCCGAGCGAATCACTGTTGATATTTGTTGCGCCGCCCAGCATGGAAGTTCTCACGCGCCGCCTCACCGAGCGGAATACCGAATCCGACGAGCAGCTAAAACTCCGCTTGGAACGCGCCGCAATGGAACTCGCCGAGCAGGATAAATTCGATGAAATTATTGTCAATGACGATTTGGAGCGGGCTTTCGCGGATGCACGGGCGATAGTCCAGCAGTACGCACCGCTTCCGCACGAATAGCCATCTCATTCGCTGCTTTCTTTACTATGCTGCCGAAGAATTGTGTAAATTTGCGTCCACAACGCCGTTATAGAAGAAAGTATGAACTATAAATGATAAAGTATAAAACCCGAACACCGCTTCAATACTTGTCTCAGAATTTTATACTTTATACTTTGCACTTTATACTTTACCTAAGCATGATTATCCAAATTTTGATAGTTCAATGAGCCTTCAAACCCAACTTCAACGCCTCAAAGCACTCGGTTTCAAAAAAGCCCTTCAGATGAAATGGGAAAACTTTCTCTGGACGCGACTTTTTTCTTTCGGTGAGTTCTTCGGACTGAGTATCCTGCCGGCACATTTTTACAGCCCCGTGCCGGACACACGCATTTTGCGCAAAACAATGCAACGCTGGAACGCGCCTTCCAAACTCGCTGGCGTGAATATTTCCACCCAAGCACAGGAAACCTTTTTGCGCAATTTTCATGCCTACAATGCCGAATGTGCTGCGCTCCCTGATTATGAATCCGTCACGCAACAAGGCTTGGGCGAAGGCTATTCGGTTGTGGATGCGCACACGCTCTATCTCATGCTCCGCCACGTCAAGCCCAAACGCATGATGGAGGTCGGTTCGGGCGTTTCGACGTTGTTTGCTTTGGAAGCATTAGCAAAAAATGGTGCGGAAGGTGATGGAAAGCCGATGATTACGTGTATCGAACCCTATCCGCGTCGTGGATTGCTCAAGCTGTCGGAAGCAGGAAAAGTACATCTTATCAAGGATTTCGTGCAAGATGTTCCCGTGAAAACCTTCCAAGAACTCGGCGATGGCGATGTGTTGTTTATTGATTCCAGCCACGTATTGAAGTTGGACAGTGACGTACAATATCTGTATTTGGAAGTGCTGCCACAGCTTCAAAAGGGCGTGGTTATTCATATTCACGATATTTTCTTTCCCTTTGCCACGCCGGAGCCGGAAACATGGATTTTCCGACAACATCAGTTTTGGAATGAATCGCCGCTTGTCCAAGCGTTTTTGGCATTTAATCCCGCATTTGAAATTCTTTTTTGCGGCAGCTATCTTCACCACAACGCGCCGGAACTCTTGCAACAAGCCATTCCCGTTTACCATCCCAAAACGACCTTTGCGGGTTCGCTTTGGCTAAAAAAGGTGCAGTAAATCATGGTCAATGCAGCATTGGAGCGGATTGGAAGCGGTATTTTGGGCTTCGTCGGTGAAATTGGGCGTTTAGTACTGCTCTTGGGGGCGATTATCCGCTACACACCGCGTATTTTCAGAGACAGGAAGCTCGTTTTAGAGCAGATGTCTATTGTTGGTGCGGATTCGCTGCCATTGGTGATTCTCATTGGCGCGTTCACAGGCGCTATTGCTGCCTTGCAAGCCACCAATCTTTTCGCCAAGTTTAATCTTATCGGCATTGCTCGTCCCTTTATTGGCGGTTCGATTGC
>JAAFHM010000279.1:0-5579 GCA_013298375.1 Ignavibacteria bacterium
AGTAGGCGTTATTGGCGTTCCCGATGATAAATCCCACGAGGCGGTAAAAGCATTTATTGTGAAAAAAGACGACAGCTTGACGGCAGAAGAAATTAAAGAGTTCTGCAAACAACATTTGACGGGCTACAAAATTCCTAAACATGTGGAATTCCGCACCGAACTCCCGAAAACGAATGTTGGTAAAATCTTGCGCCGCGTCTTGAAAGACACCGATACAACGGGCAAAAAATAATTCAGCGCTTCCGGTTCTGAACATATCACGCCCGAAACCATGACCATCCCCACACATCAAGAAAGAACACAGTTCTTTGCGGTGTGTGGGGATTCTTTCATTGTTGAGCACCTTCCACCAATACTTCGGATGTATGACCATTCTTATCATTGACGACGAGCAGTCCGTCCGCAATACGACGCGATTTTTGCTCACAGAAATTTTTACCATAGGCTTGCCGACGCTGGAAACGCCTCTGGAAATCCACGAGGCAGACGGCGTAGAAAGCGGCTTGGCGGCAATCCGGCAGCACAATCCCGCATTGGTCTTGCTGGATGTAGAAATGCAGGACGGAACGGGCTTCGACCTTCTGCGGCGGCTTGCCGAGCCAAATTTTCAGGTTGTATTTATCACGGCGCATAACCACTACGCTATCCATGCTTTTGAGTTCAGCGCGATAGATTTTGTCCTCAAGCCCGTTGACGAAGACCTGCTGCGCCGAGCCGTAGAGCGGGCTGTGGCAAATATTCAGCGCGAAGCCCGTCTCCAAGCTCTCCCCCACGATACGCTTCAAACCACGCTTGCAAAGCAAATTACACTCCTGAACGAAAGCCTCCAGCAACTCCACCGTGCCGATAAAAAAATTGCCCTCCGCGACCAAGAAAACATCTACTTTGTTGATGTTTCCGACATTATTCGCTGTCTTGCCGAAGGACCCTACACCACGTTTTTTCTCAATGACAACAGTTCCATTATCGTCTCCAAAACGCTGAAAGAATACGAGGAACTGCTCACGCCACACCTCTTTTTCCGCGTTCATCATTCCCACCTTATCAATTTGCGGCATATCAAACTCTTCCGCAAATCCGACTCTGACCTCCAAATGACCGATGGCTCCAATGTTCCCGTGGCGACACGCAAAAAAGAAGACCTTCTCAAAATCCTCAATTCGTTGTAAAATATCAAACGTCTGAACTTCCCAGAAGCGCATAAATACTCGCATTTATGCGCTTTTGTTGTTTAAGCCGTATCTGAGTTTTCTGTTGCCGTTTTCGGCTATGGGTTTTTCTTTCGCGCCTGTTAAGAAAATCCCCGCACTTATTCATCCCGCCCATTTGCCGCCATGCCGTACATTATTTTTGTCTTCGTAAGCATTCACTTTCTTTTACCCTATCTTTTTACTGCTATGAAAAAAGCATTTATTCTCGCTGCGGCGTTTACGCTGTCAACCCTTTGCCTACCCACCCGCGCCGATGCTTCGGTTTACGTCAAATACTACAACAAAGATTCCCAAAAATACGTGTGGAAAGTCAAGATGAATGGTCTGACCAAAGAAGTCACTTTCGACGGCAGCACCACATCCGCCGCGACCATACAGGGGAGCGGTACGACCTGCATCGTCGAGACTCCTTGCGGCAATATTGAACTCAAAGACAATATGAAAATTGAAATTAGCAAAGGCTGCATCAAAATCATGTAAGTCGTTAAAAATCGACATCACGCACCTTTGCCCGAAAAACCCCTGCAACCCTTCACTGCACCTTGCCTGCAAGGTTTTGAACCAACAAGGTGCAGTTTTATTCAAAACACACTCAAAGCCAGATATAATCTTGCTTTGGAAATTAATCGTCAATCCATTTTTATTTTTCTTACCCATTATCTTCACAAAACACTATTTTATCAGGAGTTATGATGAAACGACAAACACCTTCTTTTCGCAACGCCTCGGCAACAATCCTCCTTGCCAGCATGATGCTTCTTTGTAGCACAACCTTCGCCTTTGCACAATTCGGTCCCAATCCTCAATTTCATAACAGCGATTTCTACATCGGACCTCGCGTTGGTTTGGGCGGTATTGGTGGAGCGGGAGTGGGTTTGGGTGTCAATGCGGAATATGGCATCACGCAGCAAATCGGCGTGACGGGAACGTTTGGTTGGTCGGGGTATTCGTCCGGCTATTGGACGTACACGAACCTTATCGTTGCTGTTGGCGGGAACTACCACGTTCAGGTATTCAACGTAAAAAATCTTGATACCTACGCTGGTTTGGGGCTTGGTTGGAATTTTGGTTCGGTTGCGTCCACGGATTCCCGCTATGTCTGGGATAGAAGCTACGGCGGCTTTTTCTGGGATTTGCGTGTTGGCGGACGCTATTTTATCTCGGATAAATTAGCTGCAACGGCAGAATTTGGTTATGGCTTCGGGTATTTTCGCTTGGGTGTGGATTTCAAATTGTAATTTTTTTGTAACTGTTCAGGTCAGTATTCCCGTCCTGCGCTTTCCTAAGCGTAGAACGGATTTCCCGGGACTACCTCAAAAAAAAATAATCCCGGGAAAACCTTCCGACGGCAGCGTTCTCACACTCTTCAGCCGTCGGAAGGGGATACTGAGCCAGCTGCAAACCTTCATCGTCGCCCTAGCAGCCGCATCAATACTTACGTCCTGCATCACTACACTCACCGAGCCTCTTGCACTGTCGTTTGAGGAAAAACTGGTTGTTCGCGGCGTGATAGAAGCGGGCAAACCCATTGGCAATATCGCCATTAGCAGATTGCTTCCCGCTTTGAATACCCTGAGCGACAGTAGTGGTGCGGTTTACGATGCCGTTGGGACGCTTTCGGTGAATGAGCGGGCATTTCGACTCACGCTGCAAAACAGCACCAAATACGGGCAATTCCTCGAAAAAACGTTCGGCTGGGTTGAGTTCGAGGCTGTAGGGCGGAAATTATTTGAGTTCAATGCCCTTCGGTACAACAAGATTGCCCGCCAAGTGTGATGGCGCACTCTCCCGCGATACAGCCGCATCGGAGCAGACGATTCTTCGGCGACCAGATCCAAGAATGCTTCATAACTCTCGCTGCTGATGTCGGGGAAAAATCCCGCTATCAAATCTCCATTCAGCGGATTGAGTGCGACCGAAAGATAGCTATACTGGTAACTCAGGTGCAAGATCCAGTCAGGGCGGATGCAAGACGGTGTCCACAGGCGTTTATGCTCGGTGTGCAGACCGAAGCGCATTTCATCACTGAAGTATCGGTCTTTGCCATCGCTGTCGGCACAATATTCTTCCTTGAATGCTTGTTGTTTTTCTCGGTCTTGTTTATAGTGTTTGAGCCGTCCCGTTTTTTTTTACACCGATCCGCTCAAACAGCCGCCAGAGACCAGAAAGAGAATACGGTGTCGAGAAGTGTTTTTCAATCCATTCCTGACCGACATAGAGTGAGCGGAAGCCTTTGGCACATTCTTTCTCTACTTCCGCGATTTGCTTCGGATTCAAGCGTGGTATTCGACCTTTGTATTGTGTTTCCAGCAACGACGACAAGCCATCAGCACGGTAGCGTCTCGACAACACCGACGCATGATTCGGACTCAACCCCACAAGGATTGCCACGCCAGGAAGCGTTTCGGCTTGCCCGGTTTTCAGCAGACGAAGCATTTGGACTCGCTGACGGGGCTTGGGTTTGGAATGACTTCGCTCAAGGTCGAAAAGAGTATCAGCATCTTCTGTAATGGCAGAAACATAGTCGGTGCGGTACATTCAAGGAATCAATACGATAAAAATTGTTGGTGTGACTCTGCAAGATAACGCAATTATTATCAAAACGGTATGAGAATTGTGCTGGATACAAATATTGCGCTGACGATATTTGGGGCAATAGCACCGAACAGTGCTGGATACTGGATGCTCTTATGCAAGGAAGGTTTACCCGCGATTTGCCTCAAGAAAATAGGTCTTCATTGTCCCTTTGCCTTTTATTTCAACTTCGCCGCGCTCTATGAAATCAAATGACGTTGCCGATGCCCCCCGTAAATACGTCACGATACTGTCGGTTTCCGTTAATTTTTGCCGAACATCGTCCGAGATATGAATATGACCACTAAGACCATGCGATTCCATGCGTGAAGCGATATTCACGGTGTCGCCCCAAAGGTCGTAGGCAAATTTTTTCTTACCAATAACTCCCGCCACCACACTTCCGGTATGAATCCCGATGCGGAGTTCGAGTGCCATCTGATTTTGTTTGTGGGGATTGCTGCGATAACCGTGCATCACCGCCATTGCATCAAGGGCGAATAGCGCCACACGTTGCACGTGGTCACGGTAGGGCTGGGGAACGCCACTAACAAGCATATAGGAGTCGCCAATCGTTTTGATTTTTTCCAGTCCGTACCGTTCGGCAAGTGCGTCTAAATCGGAAAAGATTGTATCAAGCATTTCCACTAATTCTCGCGGTGGCAACTGCGATGCCAAGGTTGTAAAGCCTACAATGTCCGCAAAAAGAACCGTTGCGCTGTCAAAATATTCAGCAATAGTCGTCTCGCCATGTTTCATGCGCTCTGCGATGGCAGCGGGGAGAATATTGAGCAAAAGAGCATCCGAGCGACCGCGCTCTTCTTCAATACGCTCATTCTGTACGCGAAGTTCGTTATTGGCTTGCCGACGCTGTTTATTTAGTCGCACAAGACTTACGCTGAAGACTGCAAAAGCGACGATTGCCGCCATTGCGCCGACCAAAAGCCAGTTTTGCATTTGGCGATTTTTATTTAACAACGCTATTTCGGCGGCGCGTTTTTCTGCTTCGTATTCTGCTCGCAAGGAAGTCATTTGACTGGATGTTTCGTCATTTTGCAGCGAGTCGCGGAGCCGGATAAACGCTTGTTGCCAGACAAATGCTTGTTGAAAATCATTTTTTCTACTGTACGCTTCGGTCAGTAATTGTAAGGCAGCGCTTTCTTCTTGAATTGCAGAGGCTTTGCGAGAATGGCGCAAACTCTCTTCCGCCGAAAGAATTGCTTCGGGATAATTTCCACGTTTGAGATAGAGCAAGCCCATTCCAACAAGGCTCCCCGCCAAACCTTTATCATGGCGAAGTTCGCGCTCAATTTTGAGCGATTGACGATAAAAATCGAATGCCATGCTATCGTTTCCCATTTGCCGATGAACGGTCGCAATATTGATAAGCGGCGTTATTAAGCCCTCTTTGTCGCCAATATCCGCACGTAAACGCAGGGATTCTTGATAATGCTCAATAGCTTGTTCATTGAGTTGCTGTTTCTCATAGACTTCGCCAATACGCAAGTGCGAATAGGCCGTGCCGCGCTTGTCGGAAAGGCGCTCAAATACGGCTAATGCTTTGAGAACGTTCTCTAATGCCGGTTTGTACTGCTTTTGCTTCATATACAAATTGCCGATATTGTTGTAGCCGTAGGCAATTTGCTTATCGTCTTTTGTGGCTTCGGCAACCTCCAACGCCCGCAAATACGAGGACATTGCTTGTGGATAGTTCCCCATATTACGATAAATAACACCAATAAAATTATGACTATTGATGACATCGCTTTTCATGTCTAGTGCCGTACCAAGTTC
>JAAFHM010000279.1:5589-6432 GCA_013298375.1 Ignavibacteria bacterium
TTTTTTTTTTCCATCGCACGGAGCATCTGCAACCCTCGATATTCCCATGCTAGTCCGTTCAAAAGTCGTACTTTCACGCTGTCCGGCGGATTACTCATCAATGCCCGTTGGAGACTGTCGGCGATGACGGTTTGCTGGGCAAAAGCACTATGAACAGACAAGAATATCAGACAAAATACTTGTGTTGCAATACAAGCAATGAACGTAGTTTGTCGTGCTTTGTGCGGACAAATCGGTAGAAGAGCAAGGCTGGGAGCGCGGAAAGTTCTCATTTTGCCCGAAAAACATTGTATGAAGAAGTAGTGCTTGGCTATGCGAATCCTTGTCGTAATTGTCGGCGATGAATGAGCATCACGATACAAATATACGCAAAAAGTACCTTGCTCACGTTGCCTCATCGCGCTTCTCTTGCTATTCTCCTAATAAAAAGGCGCGAGCGGTGTAAGATTTCGGGCAGCCCAGAGTAGAAGCTGCATACAATCTCCTGTTGGTTTTGTCGAACCGCCTCATTATTTTCGTCCCTTGAATTCAAGTTCTTCTTTTTCCATCATACCAATCTACGGTCTATGAAAAACCTCCTCCTTGTGATTGCCGCACTCCTACTCACGTGTGGCACCGTCACTGCTCAAAATACCACCAGCCTCTCCACCGAAGAAGCACAGCAAATCGTAGATTATCACAATAAAGCCCGCAAGGAAGTTGGTGCGCCGCCTTTGGAGTATTCCGCAGAGCTGGCGGCATTTGCGCAGGAGTGGGCGAACTACCTTGCCGAAAAAGGCTGTACTCTTCAGCATCGCCCGTTAAGTGGGCAGTGGGCGCAAAAGTATGGCGAAAATATCTTTT
>JAAFHM010000066.1 GCA_013298375.1 Ignavibacteria bacterium
GGCATCGGCAATGTCGGGGTCAGTCATAATGGTCGCGGGGTTCGAGTTTATCAGCATCACGCGCAAACCCTCTTCGCGGAGGGCTTTGCAGGCTTGAGTGCCGCTATAATCAAACTCGCAGGCTTGCCCGATGACGATAGGACCGGAGCCGATGACGAGAACGCTGTTGATGTCTGGACGTTTGGGCATGGTATAGAAGTTTATGAGAAAGACTTTCGTCAGTTTTGTTAATTTCAAAAAAAAGCCCGCTACCCAAGCAATGATGCTGGAGAGAGGGCGCGTAGTTTCTGGCTGATTTGGCTTTTCATTAACTATGCAAATGCGTGATGATTATTCTGTCCCATTTGTGTGCTGGACAGGTTGTTGAGAGCCTTCTGCGTTTCTTTCAATACTTTCTCTGCCTTGCTTTTACGCTCTTCTCGCTCTAATTCTTCGCGGAAGGATCGAATATGACGAATCACCATAGAAGGTCGTAATTGCGGGTTTTGTGCGAGCATTCTTTTGTAATGCCATCTCCAAAGAAGAGAATACTCAATGACAACATTTCCTATTGCATCAGATGTCTCGCGCACAAGTTGTGCTATTTCGGGAGTCCATGTAGGGATTTCGGCGAGTAGTGGATTTTGTGCGTTGTTTTCTTTCATTGTACTAAGGAGATGCTCAAGTCGTGCGCTTATTTCAGGATGATACTCGTAAAAGCGCATCATCGTTGTATTAAGTTCATAAAGAATCTGAAAAGTCTGTGAATTAGGATCTATTTTGTCCTCCAACGACATTCTCATAAGCGTATTACGATTCATCGCAAAAGGAGCTTGAGTGCGCTTTGTGCGCAGCATTCGACGTAAATTTGGGAGCGATTGCGTATGCCGCACTGTCAAAAATATTATACCAATCAGCATCGCAATCACAACTATCGGGAGGATGTACGGTTCCATTGGTTTTTGGAATTAAAGTTGCAAATAGAAGCAGTGAATTTAGGAGGGATTTTGCGGTGGTGGTAATTGACGGCGATAAATACGTTCATCAATTTGTTCGTCAGACCAGCCCTTTTCTTTGAACTCTATGGCTCTATAATGTCGTTCACTCTCTATCAGTCGTGCGTTTTCCTGTTTCAGGAGTTCAATGACTTCATTACGCTGTTTATCACGTTGTTTTTCTCGCCAAAACCTCCATATCAATATTACAAGAGTACAAATGGGGATAGAAGCAAGCAATAGCATTGTAAATCCTGCACCAAAATTATCTTTACAAACAATAACGAGACGTATAAGCGTATCAAGAAGTTTTGTTGCAGAATCCATAGAATAAGAATTTAAGAAAATTTTATGTTTTTTATCTGATAATTAGCACGATGCTATTTGTGCATTGCTCTCCAAGCAAGATTGCCATCGGATGGGGGCGTATGAAAACCTTAGATGTATTGCTATGTTGTGTTTTATTCATCAAGCACAAAAGTAGCAATTTTTTAGGGAAATAAAAACATCGAACAATTCAGGGAATCCGCTGAGTGCTATTGTTGCTTTGACTACGAAAATTCAACATGAATGCTGTTGGAGTTTATGACTACAAAGGTGATGTTCCATCAATGCTGCATCAGCCGCGAAACCTGCCGTTCGCTCTGTAATCCGCACTGTTGAGCGATTTCTGCTTTAGAAATATCAGGGTTTTTGAGGAGTTTTTGAACGCGCTCTTTGCGTAGAAGTGTGATATAATCGTTGACCGTGATATTGGTTTCTTGTTTGAAAATACGAGTGAGATTGCGTGTACTCATACACGCAATTTCTGCTAAATCCTCTAAATTCGACTTTTTGTGAAGATTCTCCTGAAGCCAGTCCTGTACTTTGTGTACGCCCGAATGGATGTGATTGCGGTAGGATAAAAACACGCTTTGCTGTGCTTGATTTCCCTGACGGCGGCTGTACACCACAATTTCCCGCGCTACTTGGAAAGAGAAGTAATCGTCCGTGAGCTTGCTCACAATATGCAATGCTAAATCAATTCCGGATGCCACTCCAGCACTGGTCATTACACGATTGTCTTCGGTGAACAGCACATTTTCTTGCACTTTTGCGCTCAAATACCGCTCTTGCAACTCCTGAACTCTCTTCCAGTGCGTCGTACATTCCCGATTTGCCAGCAATCCTGCTTCTCCCAAGAAAAAAGAACCCGTGCAGACCGAACAAATATTTACTCCCTTCGCGTGCGCCTCGCGCACCCAACGAAAAAGCTGCTTCTGAGCGATAAGTTTTTTAGAGGTGAGATAATGGATGTCTGCGCCCGGTACAATCATATAATCACCCGCTTTAAGCGAAATTTCTGTATAGTTCTGCACCGTGCCAAACGGTAATCGTGCCGAGGTCTGCAAGCTGTTTTCAAAAGAGCAGTAGTGAACCGTAATATTTGCTCCATAATCTATTGCCTCATGAAAAACTTGGTCGGGTCCTGCCAAATCAAGCAAGTGAACATTGGGTAAAATAAGAAAAACAACATTGGTCGATTCCATTGAAAAAACTCCTTGAAAATAGCATGATTTCTTATGTTGATAAGGAAATGTATGAAAAATATCAATACAGTGTGAGACAAAAATAGGACATTTTGAGCCACTTTTAGTGTTTTGGGAAAGGCAATTTCATAACCTTTTTTTGTATAGCCCTCATCATTTGCGCTTGCAGAACGATTGCGGTTGCACAATCGGCGGCATCGGCGTATTTTGCAGGAGATATTTTCTTTGTAACCGCACAAGTTTTATGGCAAAAAAAACGCCTTCATCCGGCACAGACGCACTCATTGCGAAAGCACCTGCTCGTGCTGAATCGCTGAATACATCACGTCCGCCGGAAGATGATATTGAAATTTCCCTGCGCCCGTCGGGTTTTGATGAATTTGTTGGGCAAGAGAAAATTATCGGCAATTTGAAAATTTTCATTGCCGCCGCTCTCAAACGCGCCGAAGCGCTTGACCACGTGCTTCTGACGGGTCCTCCGGGACTTGGAAAAACGACACTTAGTCACATTGTCGCTCGTGAAATGCACGCCGACATCAAGGTAACTTCTGGTCCGGTATTGGAAAAACCAGGCGATTTGGCGGGTTTGCTGACCAATTTAGACGAAGGCGATATTCTGTTTATTGACGAGATACACCGTCTTTCGCCTGTTGTGGAGGAGTATTTGTACTCCGCAATGGAAGATTATGCGCTGGATATTATGATTGATTCCGGTCCATCGGCTCGGTCGGTGAAACTCTCATTGCCACGCTTTACGCTTGTTGGTGCGACGACTCGTGCGGGTTTGCTGACGGCTCCTTTACGTTCGCGTTTTGGGGTAATAAGTCGATTAGATTATTATTCTGCCGCAGAACTTTTCAAGGTGGTATGCCGTTCGGCGGGTATTTTAACGACACCCATCGAAGACGGCGGAGCGATGGAAATTGCCAAGCGTTCTCGCGGAACACCGCGTATAGCCAATCGCTTGTTGCGTCGCACACGAGATTTCGCGGAAATTAAGGGCGATGGGGTGATTACGCAAGAGATTGCGAATATTGCCCTTGCCGCATTGGAAGTGGATGAATACGGCTTGGATGAGATGGATAAGCGTATTATGCAGACGATTATGCTGAAATTTAATGGCGGACCCGTTGGCTTAAACACCGTCGCCGTTGCTGTTGGCGAAGAAGCTGGTACGATTGAGGAAGTCTATGAGCCGTTTCTGATTCAGCAAGGCTTTTTGAATCGCACTCCGCGTGGGCGCGAAGCAACGGAACTTGCCTATAAACACTTTGCCGTTAGCCAGCAAGGAAAAGCTGAAACGCTCTTTGGGGTGTTGTAATTCCTTGGCAAATTTTTCTGATTTTTCTATGAATATTCGCAATTTTCTTCGTGGGCGAAATATTACGATTGTAGTGAGCGTCGCAATTTTAGTGAGTTTTGGCATACTCATTATTGCTTCGGCATTACATAAAAACCTTGCACCGTCTGTCAATCCTATCATTGAGCAATCCGACGACCTCGTTCGGCAGGGCGACCAAATTCAGGTGAATCTGCTGAATGGATGTGGCGATCAGGGTGTGGCGCGGCGGATGATGAATTATTTGCGTTCATCAGGGTTTGATGTTGTCGAAATTGATAATTATTCACGCTTTTCGGTGCAGCGCTCGTTTGTTATTGACCGCGTAGGCGACTCGGTTTCTGCCATGAAAACGGCAAAAGCGCTTGGCATTGCAGATTCGCTACGGGTTTTGCGAATTGATTCCACGCTGTATATTCGTGCCAGCGTTGTCATTGGTAAGGATTATCGCACACTCAAGCCGTTTCAATAGGACGACTCGTATTTTGCTTATAGATTGACGACACATCAAGGCAAAAAAGGGCTTTCCACAACCGTGGAAAGCCCTTTTTCTCATACTTGAAAACTCTGGCATTATGGGAATAAGCCGAGTTGTTTGTACGTCATAGAAACTTTGTCAATTGCCGACGCGAAGGCGGCAGTGCGTAAATCCTTGATTTGCGGGTGCGAATCGGAGTATTTCTTGATTTCTTCGTAAGCATTGATCATCGTGTCTTCCAGACCGGAATTCACAAGGTCTTCTTCGCCCGCGCCACGAATCAGGAGCTTCCGCTCGTTTTGCGAGAAATTGCGTCCGACAAGTTCTTCAACAGCATTCACCATGCGGCGTTGCGTATTCTCCTCGAAGCGTTTTTCCATGCGACCAAACCGCACGTGGGAAATATTTTTCAACCACTCGAAGTAGGAAACCGTCACGCCACCAGCATTCAGGTACATATCGGGAATAATCAATACCCCTCGTTTAAGCAGAATATCCTCAGCATCCGCGGTCACAGGACCGTTTGCGCCCTCGGCAATAATTTTCGCTTTAATGCGCGGTGCATTTTCGGAGGTGATTTGGCTTTCGAGTGCTGCCGGAATTAAAACATCGCAATCATATTCCAGCACTTCACGACCATTTTTAATCGTTTTAGCTTTAGCGAAATTGGTGATGCTCTTTGTTTCAATGCGGTGTTTGTCTAATTCCTCAATATTGATGCCTTTGGGATTGTACACCGCACCGTCCCATTCGACCACGCCAACGATGACTGCGCCCTGCTCTTGGAGGAATTTTGCGGCATAGTAGCCCACATTACCAAAGCCCTGCACGATAATCGTTTTGCCTTCCAAGCCCGTCGTCATCTTGAGACGTTTCATATCCGTTTTGTCCGCCATTGCCTGACGCAAGCCAAACATCACGCCGCGCCCCGTTGCTTCGCGGCGACCGCGCACTCCACCTTGTGCAATCGGCTTGCCCGTAACGCAACCAAGCGCATTGATGTCGGTGTTTCCATGAAAACTCATGTATGTGTCAGCGATCCACGCCATTTCGCGCTCTCCCGTACCGTAATCCGGCGCAGGAACGTCAACAGCAGGTCCGATGAAATTTTTGTGAATGAGTTCAGCCGTGTAGCGGCGTGTGATACGCTCTAATTCTTCTTCGCTGTATTCACGCGGGTTAATTTTGATACCGCCTTTTGCACCACCAAAAGGAACGTGGACAATGGCGCATTTGTACGTCATCAGTGCTGCCAGCGCCATTACCTCATCTTGGTCAACCATTTCGCTATACCGAATACCGCCTTTGGTTGGCAGTTTGTGGTGGCTGTGTTCGCAGCGCCATGCCTCAATTACCTTGATTTCGCCTTTAATGCGAACCGGGAAATTAAAGTAGTACACGGAGTTACACGCTTTTATCTGTTCTGCCAGTCCGTGTGGCATACCAAGCGCTTTGGACGCTTTATCGAAATTTTGCGCAACAGACTTGAAGAACGGTAGTGGCTGGACGGCGTGTCCGGCGTGACCATTACTGTGACCGTTTGTGCTGGGCTTTGTTACCGCCTTGGCAACAGGTTTTGCCGCCGCTTTCGCAACGGGCTTTTTGGTGGCTTTCGCCGGTGCAGTTTTCGCTGCGGGTTTTGCAACTTTAGTTGCCATAATACACACTCCTGAACATATCGAAGAATCAAAACGAATGAATTGAAAGTATAATTGAGTTTTTCAGTGTGGGAATAAAAACAAATCTGTCAAAGGCTAATATTCTTTTTTTTTGCAAGTGTTTAGGTATCATCCCGTCGGGCGGCTTCTTCGCCGTCCGGCGGGTTTTTCACGGCGCTTCT
The DNA here is from genome assembly GCA_013298375.1 of Ignavibacteria bacterium. GTDB lineage: Bacteria > Bacteroidota > Ignavibacteria > Kapaibacteriales > UBA4661 > PH2015. The sequence goes on from JAAFHM010000066.1 coordinate 6,161, forward strand.
AGCGGTTGTACGCGAAACCCGTCCGACGGGCAGCGTTGTTGCACTCTTCAGCCGCCTGACGGGAAGAGCGATTGCGTCCTTGCTGAGGCTATATTGTGCGGCGTACTGCTTGAAGGAGAGAATTTGTATCCTGAAGCGCCACTTCGTGCTGCTCTGAGGTTGCCATGTTTTTAAGAATTGCCACGCCTTTTGTTCGCTCTGCTTCGCCGATGATTGCCACAAATCGTGCTTTTGTGCGGTCTGCGTCGCGCATTTGTGCTTTGAAGGAGCGCCGAAGTGCGTCAGTGATGGCGGTGAATCCCTCTTGGCGGAGTGTTTGCGCCAGTTTCATACCAAGTGCGCTGGAATCGTCATCCAGAGCAATCACGTAGAGGTCGCATACCGTCTCAGTTGAGGGTGTTTTTTGCTCTTCATCAAGAAGTAAAAGCAAACGTTCAATGCCGAAGGCGAAACCAATTCCCGGCGTTGGTTTTCCGCCAATCTGCTCGAAAAGTCCATCGTAGCGCCCACCGCCGCCGATTGCATTTTGTGAGCCTAAGCGCGTCGTTACAAACTCAAAAGCTGTATGCGAGTAGTAATCAAGCCCCCGAACCAATCTGTCGTCCGCAATATACGGAATTTCCAATGCTGTGAGAAGTTTTTGTACGCGCTCAAAATAATTTTGACTGTCATCATCAAGGTAATCGGTAAGAATCGGTGCGCCTTTGACAATGGGCGCATCTTCGGCGTGCTTGGAATCCAAAATACGCAAAGGGTTTTTCTCCAGCCGATTTTTGCTGTCGTCGGACATCCCGCTAATATGCGGACGGAAGTAGCTCTGAAGCGCCTCGCGGTACCGAAGGCGGCTTGCGGCATTACCCAAAGAATTTAAGCGTAATTCAAATGCCGTTAGCCCAAGAGCGCGTAAAATGGTGTGCGCCAGCATGATGCTCTCGGCATCGGCTTCCGGCTGTGCCGAGCCGAGTATTTCTGCGTCGAATTGGTGGAATTGCCGCAAACGTCCTTTTTGCGGTCGTTCTTGGCGAAACATTGCGCCCATATACCACAAACGCAGAAGGGGATTTTTTTCAACAAGAGTGTTTTCAATAACGGCACGAACAATGCTGGCAGTGGCTTCGGGACGCAGCGTCATGGACGTTTGTCCTTGGTCGAGAAATGTGTACATTTCTTTACCAACAATATCGGTTGTTTCGCCAATACCCCGCGAAAACAACTCTGTATGCTCAAAAACGGGTGTTCGGAGTTCGTGAAAGCCGAACTGCCCCGCAATACGGCGGAACGTGGACTCCAAGGTCTGCCATGCCCCAATCTCGCCAGGAAGAATGTCTTTTGTGCCTCGTACTGCTTGAATCATCGGTAGTGTTTGCAATGGTGGTGGAATCGTCTTTGCGGCTTGCTTTGCTGGAACGGTATGTTTTGTGCGCAAATATAGGAGTTTTTGGGAATTTCACTATGGAGTTTTTTGCGCAAGGAGAAGAGTTTCTTCTGGCACTCGTTTTCATGACGTTCGAGATTGCTGTATCACCCGCATTTACAGGCTGCTGGATTACGTTATCGTAACAAATCGTAGATTATTCTGTGAAATTTTCTTAATTTCTTTATTCGGGAATTTGTTCTACCGTGTTATTTTCAAGCACAGAATTACGCATACTTTTATGGTAAATGTTGCTTTTCGCTTCCTGCTGCACCTTATTTTGCGGCATCAGCTATCATCTCTCGTTCTATACGTGCTTTTTGTTGTATCATCATCTCTCTTCATTCCTCGCCTACAAGCGCAAACTGTCGTCGGGCTTGACCCACAGAAGCGCCTCACTCAATATATTCTTGAGGTTTGGCGAGAAGATCAAGGGCTTCCGCAGAATGCCGTTCAGACTATCCTCCAAACCCGTGATGGATACTTGTGGTTCGGCTCTCAAGAAGGTGTCGTGCGCTTTGACGGTGTGCGGTTTACCGTCTTCGACAAACAGCACACTGCCGGAATCAAAGAGAACAACGTTTATGCGCTTTGCGAAGATAAAGACGGCAAACTTTGGATTGGCACGTACGTTGGCGGAGTAAGCGTTTATGCAAAAGGGGTATTCAAAAATTATGGAAAAGAACAGGGCATTGACGGCGACGTAGCGACGATCGCGCAAGACAGCAAAGGGGCAATCTGGGCTGGCTCAAATAACGGACTTTTCCGCTTTAATGCGCAATCCGATAAATTTGAGAAAGTCACTGGTAATGGTGCGCCCGAAGGTATTTTTGTGACACGCATCAAAGAAACCAAAGACGGAATGCTGCTGCTCTCGACGCAGCAAGGCTTTTTCACCATGACTGGCGGCACATTCCGCCGATACATGAAGGCTGATGGCTTGGTGCATGAGCGCGTCAATGATGTTTTTTACAATGACCGCAAGGGCGAAATTTGGCTGGCAACCGATGAAGGCGCACAGAAGTTTGATAATGGTCAGTTTTCCACGCTCTACAACAAGGATAATAGCGGGCTGCCGTCCAGTTTTGCGCTCTACATTTACGAAGACAAACGTGGGAATTTTTTCGTTGGGACAAATGCTGGTCTCAGCCGCATCAAAAATGGTCGCGCTGAAACTCTCAATAACAAAGACGGCTTGGGTAGCGACGAAATCCAGTATATCTACGAAGACCGCGAAGGCAGCATCTGGATAGGCACAAGCGCTGGTGGACTGAATCGCTTGAAAAATGGAAAATTTACGCCCTTCGGCGTACCAGAAGGCTTGTCATTTCCCATGCTTTGGGGACTTTTCCAAGACAGTCGGGGAACAATCTGGATTCCGACCAACGGCGGTGGCGTGAACGAGGTGCGCGATGGGCGTGTTGTGCGGGTCTATAACGACAAAGACGGCTTGCCGACTAATAGCATCCGCTCGGTGGGCGAGTCCGCCGATGGAACAATCTACTTCGGGACGCAAGAAAAAGGGCTGGCAAAATTAGTCAATGGGAAATTCGTGATTTTAACGCAAAAAGACGGACTTGCGGGGAATTTTGTGCGCGTCACCTACCAGCACCCGGACGGCTCGCTCTGGTTCGGTTGCCACCGCGACGGATTGACGGTTTTGCGCAATGGAGTCTATACGACCTACACCACAAAAGATGGTCTGCCGAATAACACCATTTATCGCATTCTTCAGCGCCGCGACGGAAAATTGTGGGTGGCAACACGCGGTGGCTTGGCGACATTTGAGAATGGCAAATTTACTGCATACACGACAGAACAGGGCTTACCCGGGAACGTTTGTATGGCGCTTTACGATGATGCCGATGGCGCACTCTGGATTGGGACGAATGGTGGTGGGATTTGCCGTTACAAAGACGGGAAATTCAAGGCAGCGCGGGCGACAAACGGTATGCCGGATGACACCGAATATTCCATTTTGGAAGATGATAACAAGAATCTTTGGATGACGTGTAACAAAGGTATTATCCGCGTTTCCAAGTCGGAGTTGAATGAGTTTTTAGACGGCAGCAAACCATCTATCACATCAGCCGTTCTTTACGGTAAACTTGATGGGATGCGGAGTTCGGAGTGTAATGGCGGTAATCAATTTCCCTCTATCAAGGCAAATGACGGTAAATTCTGGTTCCCGACCGTTTCCGGTGCGGCGATCATTGACCCCAACAATATTCCGCGCAACAGCCTCGCTCCTTCGGTTGTGATTGAAGAAGTAATTGTTGATAAAGAAGCATACTCGCCGCATAATGACGAAATCACCATCCCTGCGGGAAAAACAAATTTTGAATTTCACTTCACAGCGCTCAGTCTCTTGTTTCCGGGCAAAGTTCGCTTCAAGTATATGCTTGAGGGATTCGATAAAGACTGGGTTGATGCCGGAACACGCCGTTCGGCATTCTACACCAATATTTCCCCTGGCGGCTACACGTTTCGCGTGAAAGCCTGCAACAATGATGGTGTTTGGAATGAAACGGGCGCAGAACTTGATTTCTATTTTCGCCCCTATTTCTACCAAACATGGTGGTTTGGATTGATTTGTTTGGCACTGGTTGTTGGCGGGGCGTATCAAGCGTATCGGATTCGTATTCAAAGCGCTGAAAAACGTGAGCAAGACCTGAATAAACGTATTGATGAGATGGTTGTTGACCTCAAAACGGCTCATGAAGCCACGCTTGTTGAAAAAGAAAGTGTGGAGAAAAAGGTCGAATTGGCTGTGCGAGAATCCGAATCGCACCGCCAATATTTGGCAACATCGGTCGAGGAATTGCTGCAAGAAATGACGCGCTTTGCTTCTGGGAATCTCAATATCCAGATGATCCCGCAAAGCAGCGATGATATTGGGCGGCTCTATGACGGCTTCACGAAAGCTGTTGAAAATATTGCTACGATGATGAAGCAAGTAACCGAAGCCGTAAACACGACTGCCCGCGAAAGCCGCGATATTTCCGGTTCGGTTGAACATATGTCGCGTGCGGCACAGCGCCAAAACACGCAAGTTTCGGAAGTTCGTTCTGCTATCAACGAGATGGCGCATACGATTCACGACACATCGAAAAATATTACCTTAGTTGCCTCTATTGCAACGGAATCGGGCGAAAATGCCAAAGAAGGCGGGAAAATTGTGGCGCAAACGATTGAGGGCATGAACAAAATCAGCGAAGTTGTGCAGGCATCCGCGACAACGGTGCAGCGTTTGGGCGAGCGAAGTATTGAAATCGGTGATATTATCGAAGTAATTAATTCGATTGCCAATCAAACCAATCTTCTTGCCTTGAATGCGGCTATTGAAGCGGCTCGTGCGGGTGAGCATGGAAAAGGTTTTGCGATTGTTGCCGATGAGGTACGCCAATTAGCCGAAAGTACGACCAAAGCGACAAAGCAGATTACCACAATGGTCAAGCAAATTCAGCAAGACATCGGCGAGACGGTAAAAACGATGAAGCAAGGCACACGCGAAACCCAAGCCGGGAAGCGCCTTGCAGAGAAAGCGGGAACAGCATTGGGGAGTATTATCGACCAAACAGAAAAGGTTGCCAGCATCACGACCCAAGTGGCTGCTGCCAGCGAAGAGCAAGCCGCCACAAGCGAGGAAATACGCCGCAATGTGGACGATATGACCCACACGCTGGCGCAGTTTACGAAAGAGATTACAGAAGTTGCCGATGCGTCGGAGTCGCTGAAGTCCTTGGCAAGCAATTTGCAAAAATTGACACGGCAATTTAGAATGGAATAGAAAAAATACAACAAATATTGAAGCAACTCGTCTAGTATGGGCTGGTAATCCTAACACTCTGGGGATGCAATGGTTTCGACAGGGTGATGATAGAGCGTCTGATGCGTGTCGTGCTTCGCCGGTGGCGCACGTTAATTCAACTGGCAAATCCTAAGTGGCAACACTTACTCCTACGCAATGGCTGCTTAATTTAGAGCGCCATTACGCATCCGCCTAACGTGTATCTGTTCGGGTTAGTCGCGGGTGTAAACCCTTAAACAGAGCGATGTCCAAGTGTGGAACAGGCTTGCACATTCGATTCACTGCTTCTAGCAATTGTCTGCCTGTCGTTTGGCGAAGACGAAAGCGAATGCCATAAAACGACTACACACGTAGTATCAACGTTGTACGCACTTTGGACGCGAGTTCGATTCTCGCCATCTCCACAATGCAAACCGCAAACCCCGCATCATTCCTTGATTGTGGGGTTTTGTTTTGCCTACTACATACTGAATTACATACGATTTTGAGAATTACGGGCTATTGTCAATAGCTACTATTCATACAGGTTGTTCGGTTAGAGTAAAGCGGTCGTGATGATTCGGCATTAAATCTCTTAATCATAGTAAAAACCATCCTCTTTGTGGAGGATGGTTTTTTTTATTGCACAAAGCAATGAGTCGTTCCGAATAAATACTTGACAAATAAGGTTGTTGTGGGATTTGTTTAATGAAAGAAACTGGATGAGTGACAAATATTTTTCTTTGGCGTGTAAGTTTTCGCTGCGTCAGTGTAACTAACAATTCATAACAACAACACTTTTGAACTAACGCTGCACGAACCATGACATTGGATACATTTCTTACCAGCAGAAAATCGCCACAGAAACAGAAAGGAGGCGGCTATGCAGGGCGATGACTCTTCCGAAAACAAGCAAATACACAGATTACAGGAGATGTGGCAGCAATCAATAACGAATGATTCACTTAAAATTAAGGAGCGAGAGATGATAAATAGCATTCAACATCAAATGGATATGTTTGATAATCAATTTGGTCTTGGAACATGGAAAATGAGTAGTATGAACGGCTTCATGGCAGTATTTTTTTTACTCATTGCAACACGAGATTTTATGCGGGATAGCAAGGCAAACATCCCTTTTGTCTTACTTGCCATTATGCAAGGCGTTATGTTCCTATTTCATACTCTATCAAGGATAAAAAAGAACAGCTACGATATGGGTAAGGCACAAGATTATATTGCATACAACCTTCAGCGAGTTCAACTGCAAATTCTTTTGACAAAAATCACACCAATACTTGTTTTACCAATCTTTGTGGTTTTATACTGGTATTATCCCATTTCACAAGACTCATGGGAATGGCGCATGATAATACTTGCCTTACCAATAATCGGTGTGGCATGGTCGGTATGGCAGTACAAAAACAAACTCATACCACTTCGTACAAGGCTCAAATCCGCTCTTCAACAGCTTAACGAACCCCAACTCGATCACACAGCATGACGCAAACAACCGACACAAAAAACACGGCATCCCGCGAAGCAGATTTTGTGCGACTGCTCGACGACAACAAAGCCCGCATCATGCGCCTTTGCAGGGCGTACACGGTTTCGCGGGAAGATCGTGAGGATTTGTTCCAAGAAATCGCGGTGCAGCTTTGGAAGGCGCTTCCCAACTACCGTGCCGAGGCACAAGTTTCCACGTGGCTCTATCGGATTGCGCTCAACGTGGCATTGCGCTTTTCCTACCAGACCAAACGCCGCAAGCCCAATGTGGAACGTATCCCGTGGATAGAAGAGACCACGCCGCATCCGCACGACGACGCAACGCGCGAGCGCGCCGAGCAGCTTCATCGTTGCATTGCGGCGCTGCCGGAGATTGACCGTTCAGTGATGGTGCTGTATCTGGAGGAGTGTTCGTACAAGGAAATAAGCGAGATTACGGGTTTGACGGAAACCAATGTTGGCGCGAAAATTAGCCGCATCAAAGACAAACTACTCGGATGTATGCGCAAAAGCGAAGGAGGTGCGGCATGAAAACACCGCATAACATCGGACTTTTGGGCGACATTGCTGAACTATCGCAGCTTTGGCGCAACTCTTCAACAAACGAATCTCTCACACTCAACAGCGAGGAAATTATCGCCCATATCGCTACGCTTCCGCCGCTTGAACTCCCTCCTAAACCTGATAAAATCAAGCGAGCATCACACTCTCTTTCTGAAAGGATTTCTGTCATGCAAACCTTAATGGCAATTCTGCAAAACCGCGAGCGATTTATTCAAAGCATTCTCGCAAAAGAGCATTTGCGCTTGATGGCAGGGGCGTTGCTGGCGATTTCATGCGTATCATTTTTTGTCTATGGTTTTGTGCTTGGCTTGCAGCACAGCCTCTTGCAAGCGCTTTCGGCGGCGGTGAAACTGCCTCTGCTTTTCTTGCTGACGATTGTGATAACCTTTCCAACGCTGTTCATTTTCGGGTCGCTTATCGGCATTGGACGGACGTTTATGCAGACGATTGTGATTTTGCTGGGCGGCACAGCGATTATCAGCCTTGCACTTGTGGCGCTTTCGCCCGTGACCTTGCTTTTCGGCATGACCACAAGCAGTTATGCGTTTTTCAAGTTGTTAAATGTGGGAATTTTTGTTGTTGCTTGGTTTTTGGGGGCAGCATTTTTTCGTGCGATTTATGCGCCGCCCATAAGCACGGGAGCGCCTCTGCCGATGCAACAAGATGACAGAGAAACGAGCATAGGTGAGACTTCCCGAGTATTTTCCGAAGAACAGGCAGAAAATCACACGAAAATTCAATCGTATTTTATTCGTTTTTGGTTTCTGCTTTATGGTTTTGTTGCCGTGCAGATTTCGTGGATGTTGCGCCCGTTTGTCTGCTCGTCATCGCTGGAATTTCAGCTTTTGCGGGGCTTGCGGGATAATGTTTATGGCGATATTTTGTATTCGATAGCACATATTTTAGGCTTGCGGTAAGTGCGGAAGCAAAAACAAGGAAATGCTTAGGGGGCGTGA
>JAAFHM010000456.1 GCA_013298375.1 Ignavibacteria bacterium
GGCTTGGCAGCAACACGATTTACGCCATGCTTCAGGATTCACGCGGAACGATGTGGTTCGGTACGAAGGGCGGCGGTTTAGCATCGTTGAAAAATGGGAGTATAGCAAAATATATGCTACGCGATGGCTTGGGCAGTAATTTTGTGTGGTCACTTTATGAAGACCGCGATGGTGTACTGTGGATTGGCACGGGCGGCGGTTTATCGCGCCTCAAAGACGGGAAGTTTACGACAATAACCACACGACAAGGTTTGCATAGCGATATTATTTTTTCGATTCAAGAAGACGATGCCGGATGGCTCTGGATGAGTTGCAACAAGGGCATTTTCCGTGTTCGCAAATCTGCCCTGAACGATGTGCTGGACAAGCGGGAAAAGCGCGTGGTATGTATTGCTTACGGCGTTGTAGATGGCATGAAATCAAGCGAGTGTAATGGTGGAGCGCAGCCCACAGTCTGGAAAGCCCGCGACGGACGCTTTTGGTACCCGACAATCAAAGGAGTCGCCGTCGTCGAGCCACTCACAATTCCCTACAACCCGCTTCCGCCCAATGTTTTGATTGAGCGCGTCATTGCCGATGGTCGGCTATTGCGCCTTCCGGGTGTGTCGCTTTTGCAATACACCGATGCTTCGACGAAAGATAGCTTTGAAGCGGATTCCACGTCGTCGGTTTCATTTAACGCCGAGGGGAATAAAATTGTTGATTTGCCGCCCGGCATTGATAAATTCGAGTTCCAATACACCGCCACGAGCCTTCTGATGCCGGAGCGCGTGAAATTTCGCATTATGCTTGAGGGCTTTGATAACGATTGGGTGGATGTCGGCGGACGGCGCAGCGCCTTTTATACGAGCCTTCCGCGCGGCAAAGAGTATCGTTTTCGTGTCATGGCATCCAACAACGACGGTGTTTGGAGTAACGTCGAGGTGGGAACGGCATTTTACTTGAAGCCGTATTTTTACGAAACGCCGTGGTTCTTGGGTTTGTGCGCCATTGCGATTATTGCGGCGGCATTCGCCTTTTACCAATTCCGTATGCAACGAATTCGGAAGCGGAATGAGGAATTGGAGCGCATCGTGCAGGAGCGCACTGAGGAAGTACGCCGTCAAGCAAAGGAGATTGAACGCGCAAACGGCGAATTAACCGAAACAAATTCACGGCTTTCGGTGGTGAGTCGTATTGGACGCGAACTTACGTCATCGCTGACGATGGAGACGATTGTCACGACGGTCTATCAGCGTATTTATGAGGTGATGGACGCAACGATATTTGGTATTGGACTGCATCGTCCTTGGAAGAATAAAATTGAATATTCTATGGCGATTGACAAAGGAATGCGGCTTCCTTACTTCGAGCGCGACATGAGCGATACCAACCAGTTTGCCGTTTGGTGCGTTACCAATACGAAAGAAGTTGTTATTCAGGATGCCGACAAGGAAGCAAAGAATTACATCCCCGATTTCCGCAAGACCATCAACCCGTTTGAAGGCTTAACGCCGGAAATTGATGAAGACTACGCGAAATCACTCATTTACATCCCGCTTATGGTGCGGGGCGAGGCGATTGGTACGCTTTCGGTGCAGAGTTACAAACGTAATGCTTACACAAACAATCACGTTGAAATTATGCGGATGTTAGCGAACTACGTCGCTATCGCCCTGAGCAACGCCGAACAGTTCGAGGAATTGCAACGCAAACAGCGCATTATCACGGAGTTCAACAAACACATCACCGACAGTATCAACTATGCAAAACGCATTCAAACAGCTATGCTGCCGGACGTTGACCACATCGGGCAGGGACTGTCTGACTATTTCATTCTTTTCAAGCCGCGTGATGTCGTCAGTGGTGATTTTTACTGGTACTGCGACAAAGGTGAGCGGATTTACATTGCGGCAGTGGATTGTACCGGACACGGCGTACCGGGGGCATTTATGAGTCTTATCGGTAATTCGCTCTTGAACGAAGCCGTCAATACGCACGGAAACGCTGAACCGGGAACGCTCTTGTCGGAACTACACAAAGGCGTACAGCGCTCGTTGCGCCAGACCGAAACGAACAACCGCGATGGTATGGATATTACGCTTTGCATGATTGACAAATCGCGCCGTGTGGTCGAATTTGCCGGAGCAATGAACTCGCTCTACATCATGCGTAACGGCGAATTTGTTGAGCTAAAAGCCGATAAAAAGCCGATAGGCGGCACAGAAACCGATGAACGCATTTTTACGAATCACACTATTGAGTTTGGCTCTGCGCCCGCCGGAAGCACGATGCTCTATCTCACCTCCGACGGCTACAAAGACCAATTTGGCGGCGAAAAAGGCAAAAAGTTCTCTTCTAAGCGCTTCGTCGAAACACTGCAAATTATTCATCGTCTTCCGGCTGCCGAACAGCGTCAAAAACTGGACGACACGATGAATGAATGGATGGGAACAAAAAACAAGCAAATTGACGATATGCTCGTGATTGGCGTTCGGATTTAGAAACACTGAATGTTGCCGAGAACGTCACGGTGAGCAATGGCGGTAAACATGAATTTTCAACTCAGATGGAGTTTTGGTGCATGATAGAGACCAGCACATACAGTAAATTTTTAGCTTTGGACGTTGGTACGACGATTTTGGCGTATCAGGGCGTGTGTACGCATGAGGTTGTCGTGCGGCTGAGTAAAGACCTGGAAGGCGCATTAGCACTTGCGGCAGGTTCTCGCTTCAAAAAAGTGTTTAGCATTTTTATCGAACTTATTCAGAATATCAAGCATTACTCCGCAGAAACAGATCCCCTGCCCGATGGCTCGGAAAGCGGCATCGGGATTATCCGCGTGAGCGAGGAAAGTTTGTGTTTCACTGTTACGGCAGGGAATTGCGTCACAAAAGAGGCATTCAAACGCATCGAAGCAAAGTGTACCGTCATTAAGAATATTCCCACATCAGAATTACGCGCTTTCTACAACGCGCAGATAAAACAGACGCAAGAAAATACGAGCAAAGGAGCGGGTGTTGGGTTCATTGATATTGCGATGAAGGCAAGCGGCAACTGGGAATACGAATTTTATCCACTAGAGAACGACCGTGTTTTTTTCGTCATTACGGCGTATATTGCCAAAGGTAAAGTGGCAGATGACGAGGCGAAACCCGCATAGAATTTACATAACAATTTACATTTAACCACAACTGTCTTATTTTTCCAAAGGTTACAAACGATGGAATCTGTGTATTTAGAAAAAACGACCGAAACGCCAAGCGTCCGTATGGATGTGCAGGGCGCGGTGATTGACATTGAGGGTAATTCCTATCCCGAAAATGCGTTTGAGTTTTATCAGCAAATTTTTGACTGGATTGATGCCTATTTTGCGAGCGGTGCAGACCGTTTGCGAGCAGTGTTTCGGCTGAATTATTTTAATACCAGTTCAGCGAAATGTATGCTCAATTTTATGACCCTTTTACAGAAATATCACGGCAACGACAAAAGTATAACAGTGGAATGGTACTACGAAGAAGATGACGACGATATGCTAGAAATTGGGAAGGCATTTTCGGTTGATTTTACCATGCCTTTCCAGTTACTTTCGTTTACGGATTGACAAAAATTTCCGAACAAGCTCTCAATCAAAAAATAATCTGCTACGAAAAACAAGGCAATATGCTGCCTTGCTCCAAAGCAAACACCGAACAATTATTGACCAAGAACTTGGTAGTCTGCCAAACAAGTTTTGTGGTAATGTTTCGGGCAGACTCAGCATGAGGTTTGAAGATCTCTGCACTGTGAGTCTGCCCGAAGGGCAACACGCCAAAATTTGCTTGACGAACAACTAAGCAAACATTCATTCTCCACCTGCCTCTAGCTATGCTCACAAAAACTGACCAAGATACGCTTCAATCCTACCTTTCCGACGCATCTAATATGCCCGGAGGAAGTGCCGATGTTATTTTCATTCCCGAAACACAAGACGAACTCCGCGAAGCCCTGCTTCAATGCTCACGCGAGGGCAAAGCAATGACCATTGCCGGTGGCGGTACGGGGCTGACGGGCGCACGAGTCCCGCTTGGTGGTGCGGTGATTTCTACCGAGCGTTTACAGAAAATTATGAGCATTGATGAAACAAGCCTCCGTGCGATTGTCGAGC
>JAAFHM010000201.1 GCA_013298375.1 Ignavibacteria bacterium
GGTGTACCGCGACATTGGCGACCGCACGGCAGCTTTAGCGGCGTTACAACGGGCATCGGACATTTTTAACGGGCTGATCAAACAACCCGATGGCAGCCAGAATGCAACAAAAGCGTTGATGGACGATGTTCAGCGCAATGACCGTTCGCGCCCGCCTTCAAGCGTTGTCCCGACTCCAAGCCTTGCGTCACCCTTGCCACAACGCCCTTTGCCAACCGTACCGCCCGCGCCGAGCAGCGATATTGAGCGTGAGCGCACCGTAAATAGGCAGTTGACCGAGCGTGTGATAGCACTGGAATCGAAAATTCGTTCGCTGGAAGACCGCTCTCTTGTTACGCCAGGCGGCAGCGCACTTCCGCCAAGTAACCCTCTGCCGCTTTCCACGCCGGCTCTGGCAACAGAAAGCTCACCGGGCGTGATTGCGCGGACGATGCCGCGTCAAGTGCCGGACGGCGGCAAGCCTCAGGCAGAATTTGCACCGTTCCAAACTGACAAGAAAACTCGCCCAGAGCCAGTAGTACAACCACGCCCTGCGCCAGCACGGGCAACAACGATGGATGTCGTCACGCTGCCCGTTTTTACGTTGCAAATCGGCGTTGGTGCGGGGTATAACCTTAATGCAAATAGCCTCGTTACAGCAAGAAATACAACGGTAACACCATCAACCACATTTGTCAATGGTGGTGCGCCACCTGTGTCGTTCCCGCTTTTGTCAATAAGTGGTGATTATTTCGTAATACCAAATTTGTCGGTTGGTTTGATGTATGGCTATTATCCAGGTCCCGATCGAACCGATTCAGTGACAACGATCATTGGCACAACATCTACAGTGGGCGTGACACAAACGACGAGAAGTTATCACCTTGTTGCTCTGCGCTCGGCATATCACTTTGTCCGTGACCGCACGATGGATATTTATGCAGGAATATCGCTCGGCACATTGCTTAATCTTCCATTATTCGACCCATTGCGCCTTTACGCGGGCTTGATGGCGGGTTTTCAGTACAATTTTACCCGGCAAGTCGGTGTTTTTGCTGAATTGTCAGGAGGTGGGATTTATGTTGGCAATTCTACGTTGGTTGATAATGTAACAAAGTCGGGTAATGCAAGGCTGTCTGGTGAACCGCTTATGCAAATCGGCGCGTACGGGCGCTTGGGGTTGGCAATAAACTTTTAGGGACGGATTTATTCGCTATTCGTTCCCTTAAACAAGAGTGCGGAGGGCAATGTCACAGCAATTCTCGGTCTGCAAATCTGAATTTTATCATTACCTTGTAAAAAATTGAGCATTTTTTTGTTGCTTAATGATTTTGACAAGTCTAGGTTTTATAAGGCTTTGCGAAAAGTAAAGGTCGCAAAATCACCGCCAAAAACAGGCTTTTATTGTCTCTCGGGGAAGTTCTTCATATAAATTTGTGGTTTTAAAATCTAAATATCTAAATAAAACATATACTTACAAAACTTTGACCGAGAATTGCTGATGGTATTGGTTTGCAAATCAATTATTTAGCAGAGCAACAGAACAAGGATTGATGAGGGATCGATACGTTCATGCGATTGCCCTAACGAGAAAAAACGCTATTTCTCAAAACGCTTGCGGAACAAAATCCTTCTGGCATCGAAAACGTCATCAGATCATCGGCAAAACCTACCACATATAGCCTTCCTTTACTGCCACCTGAAAAGCATCCTCGTGAACATATCGGCTGCTGCTATCATCGCATAAAATGTTTTGTCGGCAAAAGCAGGAAAATACGTGCGAATGTTGCGCATGATTTCCAGCACTTGTTCCACAGCCCGCATATCCAGATGGCTTTTGACTTCCACCACGTAGCCCTCATTCCGTGTGCCATTTACCAAACCCAGCCTGTCAATTTCGATGCGTTTGTCGCCAATGCGCTTTTTCCAACGCTTGTGAAACTCGCCAATCTGGAAAGTATCGAAAAGCAAGGTTTCAACAGACGGCAGTGCCAGCACTTCGGTGAATGAATCGAATTTATTGCCCAAGCCGCCGATTTGTTTGCCAAATTCTTTGAGTTGACGGTCAATTTCTTTTGATCGCTTTTCGGCTTCAACTTTAGACTCTGCAAAAAGGCGCTCCGCTCCAGCAGCGCGGCGGTCGGCTGCTTCTTAAATGCTTCGGTGCTGAGAGTGATCTGTGCAACGAGGGCGCGGAGGTCTTCGATACTGGTATTCATGGTCTTTGCAAAAAATGCGTACATCGGTATTCTGGCAAAAATACGCAATTTCCTGCTTGGGCGGAACTTCTCTCCGCTCGTCAGACACGCAACCCGCCGGGTGTCCAAAAAAGCACCCGGCGGGGGGAAGACCGCTCCTTCTCTTATACCGTTTTGATTGTAAAATACATACTTTCAATTCTCCGAAACAAGGCAGCATACTGCCTCGTTAAAATCAAAGTATCAAAAATATAGTGGAAACGGTATTACGTGTCCTGCTCAACGCCCACGAACCACGCCCTACGGCGGCCTCTTAGCCCGTCCGGTGGAGTTTTCACGGCACGTTCATCGGTGTTTGCGCAAACGTCCCACCCGCCGAACAGCAGCGTATCCGCACTCTTCAGCCGCCCGACGAAGCAATCTAAACAGTTACTTTTTACTTTACAACACGCAATAACAATGTTTTCGTCTGACCATCAACCTGCAAACGGCAGGAATACACGCCCTGCGCAATGCTCTCGACCGACCAAGGCAGCGTGTAGGTTCCGGCAGGACGCAATCCATCATCAACACTCATGATTTTTTCGCCAAGCATGGAGTAAATATCCAGTTTGACAAAAGCAGATTTGGGAAGGGTGTAGCGGAAAAGCGCAGAAGAATTTGCCGGATTCGGTAGTGCCTCGAATGATGCATCGTTACTAGCGCGAACACTTGTTGGCGTAAACATAAACTGCGAGGTAGAAAATCCTACACCGCCTTGGGCGATGACGGCGATATTACCCGTTGCGCCTTGCCCAACGACCGCTTGGAGTTGCGTTGGTGAGATAACCGTGAATGACCGCGCCGGAATACCACCAAAGGTTACGCCCGTAACATTGTTGAAAAATGTTCCGAACATATTGATAACCGCTCCGGGACCACCAAATGTGGGCGAAAAGAACGTAATTGTTGGCTGGGCGGTAAAGGTGAATTGCTGCGAGGCGCTTGTAGAGCCGTTGAGCGTCGAAACCGTCACTGCGCCACTTGCGCCAGTGCCGACGGTGGCAATAATTTGTGCGGGGCTGCTGACAGTGAAATTTTGCGCTGGAACGCCGCCAAAACTCACGCCCGTTACGTTGGTGAAATTTGTGCCGATAATATTCACAATCGTTCCCGAAGCCCCGACGTTGGGCGAAACGAAGGTAATTGTTGGCGGAGCAGTAAAGGTAAACGTTTGCTGCGAAGCCGATGTGCCGCCGAGTGTTGTGATGCTGACTGCGCCTGTTGCACCCTGCCCGCCAATAACCGCCGTTACTTGTGTCGGGCTGATTTGCGTAAAGGATTGTGCCGGAACGCCTCCAAATGCCACGCCGCGCGTACTGTCAAGATTTGTCCCGATGATAGTGACAGTGGTTCCCGCAGCGCCCGATTGCGGCGTAATAAACAGCACATTTGGCAGAGGAATAAACGTAAAGCGTTGGGTCGAATTAACCGACCCGACAAGCGTTGTGAGCGTAATCACGCCGCTTGCGCCGTTGCCAATAACGGCAGTGATTTGCGTTGGGCTGTTAATCGTAAAAGATGCCGGAGTGCCGCCAAAAGACACGCTTGTAACGGTTGTTAGGTTTGTGCCGATAATTGTTACGAGCGTCCCCGCACCGCCTGTTTGCGGCGACATAAACAGCACCGAAGGCTGCGGAACAAAGGTGAATACTTGCGGCGAAGCGGCAATACTGCCTCCAACACTCAGATTGACAAGTCCCGTTGCGCCCTGCCCGACGGTTGCCAGCACGAGTGTATCGTTCAAAATGGTGAAGGATTGCGCTGAAACGCCGCCAAATAAGACGGATTGGGTATTTCCAAGATTCCTTCCCGCAATGACGACGGGCGTTCCGGCAGTGCCGATGCTCGGGGAAATAGTCCGAATCACGGGTTGGGCTTGCACGGCAGCAAAGACGCGGAGTTGTGCTGTGCGTCCGCATTGGTCGTTCAAGCTAAAGACGGTGGCAGTCGTTACGCCAGCCGGAGCGCCGAAAAAGCGCACAAAAACTTGTGCCTGAGCGTTCGGAGCAACAACCGCCGGAACAAGCGAATCAATCACAAATGCGCCCGAAAATTGCGGCGCAGGGATAGAAAACGGCAATGTGCCAGTGTTACGAAGCGCGACAGTTGTTGTAGTTGGCGTATTAATGGGAACATTGCTGAGGACAATGTTCGTCGTCGAAAGCGTAAAGCCCGTAGAATCGCGTTGCGCAGAAATTGGAATCGTATTAATGCCGCCGGAGGCATTGAGAGAATTCGTCGCAAAGACGAGCGCAGCGTTGATAGAGCCGATACGGTTAGGGTTATAGGCAACAACGATAGCTTGCGTAGCGCCAGCCGTGATAAAAAGCGGTGTGTTTGGAGTAATACTCGCTGGCGAAGCAATGCTGAAATCAGCATTTGTCGGGCTGACGGCTGCACCAGAGAGAATAAGTGTTAGACCGCCCGTATTCTGGATGACAACGGTTGTCGTAATAACGCCGCTCGTGCAGGAAAGCGTCCCAAAACTGAGCGATGGAGGTGCGGCGAAAACCTGTGCCGATGCGGGTTTGAGAGCAAACAAGCAGAGCATTATTGCACAACACCAAAAGAAGCAAGATTTCATAGTCAATTGAAATAAGCGAAAATGATAGGCTTTTTTTGATGGCAATGATGCAAGAAGTATGCCAGAGTCCTAAATAGCACAAACCCGCTTCTCGTCTAGCATTGAGGCGAAAGGCGGGTTTGCGGTTGTTTTCCCAATCTCATTCTGAAGCAGTTTTTTTCTGCTTAGTTCACGATTTTCTCTGCGGTGTATGATTTATAGCGGTCAATTTCTGAGGCAATAGCGTTCATCACAATACTCAGAACAAATGCATCGTCAATATAGCCCAGTACGGGGATATAATCTGGCAAAAGATCTATCGGCGAGATAAAATAGAGCAGCCCTGCAATGACCATTGTTTTGCTTGACCATGCCATAGCGAACTCTTTATCACGAATCATCGCGTAAAGCATTTTCACTTTAGCAATCATGTTTTTCACAAGCGGAAGGCGCTGATTGACGGAATCAAGCACTTTAGCGACTTTTTCCGGCAATTCCTCGACGACTACTTTTTCATCTTCACGCGAAACATTCTGAGCGCGGGCGAAAAGCTCTTGTTCGAGGCGTTGTTGCTGCTCGGCAGAAATAGGCGTTTCTTTCATAGTATCTATATAATTTCGATTGATTATCGGCGTTTAGTTTGATGTGATTTATCTATTCGATGCGTTGATTTAGCGATGGGTTTAGTGCTGGTGGATTTTATTGCGCTGGGTTTATCCGATGTAATGACGGGATGTTTGAGTGCCCGCCATGCCAAAAACGCGCCCAAGGCAATAAGCGGCACACTCAGTATCTGCCCCATGTTTATCGGTAATCCGTTTTCAAATGCAACCTGATTTTCTTTCGTAAACTCAATACAAAATCTTGCTCCAAAGATACACATAAAAAACACGCCCAAAAGCAAGCCATTTGGCGTTTTTGCATCATAGCGATTGTACACAAAGCGCATCAAAGCAAAGGTGCAGATATAGCAGAGCGCTTCGTAGAGTTGCGACGGATGGCGCGGCAAGAGGTCGCGCTCAGTGAAAATAATTGCCCAAGGCAAGTCCGTCGGATGTCCAATCATTTCATGGTTGAAAAAATTACCAACCCGAATGAGAAATGCCGCCAGTGCGGTAACAATCGCAATGCGGTCAATAATCCACAAAAACGGCTGTGCCGGACGGTTTCGCGCATAGAGCCAGAGCGCAATCGAAATCCCAACAACCGCACCATGACTAGCATAGCCACCTTTCCAGATTTGAAAAATCTCTAAGGGATTGGCGAGGTAATAATCCGGCTGATAGAACAGGCAGTGTCCGAGCCGCATTCCGAGTATTGTTCCGCCAATCATGTAGAACGTCAACGGCTCCATATCTGTCAAAGGGCGATATTCCCGCACAAACATTCGAGATATGAGCAGATACCCCAGAAAAAAGCCCGATGAAAAAAGTACGCCATACCAGCGAATCGTGACGCTGCCGAAGGATACCATTTCAGGTTTCACATCCCACGTAATGGCAGCAAAAGAAAAGAGGTAAGAAAAAAGAATACCAAACGCAGAGATGAGCATTATGGGGTTGGTGTTAAGTTTTGAATGATGAATTTCACAAAAAAGACGAATAATTATTTTTTGCTTTTCGCATCGTTGATAACTATCGCTTCAATAACGTAGTTCGTGATTTCCTCGCGCTTCTCATGGATAAACGCAATGCTCGGCAGCGCGATATGGCGAACCAATTTCAGGCTTTTCCCCGAAAACAGTTCAAAACTGTCCGACATTTGCGTTCCTGACATAAACCCAAGCGTAACGCCACTTTTATTAACATTGAGATAACAAATCATCCCTTGACGCACGTAAAACGGTACGCCGTATTTCATTTCTTCTTGAATATCTGGCTCCGTGCCAAGCACCAATACCCGCGCTTCCAAGGCAATGCTTTTTTGCGGTTCGTTCAAAAGAGCGAAGTATTCATCGGCTATTGGGCGCTTTTTCGTCATACGCTTCTACAATCACAAGGGATTGACAGTTTGTCAGTGTTATACTTCAATGCGCTTCAATTTCAAATATTGATGCGAGTGCGTCGAAATCGGTACTTTCTCGACTGTGACTGAACTTAAATCAAGTTCAAATTCGTTGACAATCGAAAGACTGAAGCGCTTGAGAAAGATGTATGCTTCGACGATAATACGCTGAAGAATCGTCAAACGGTCGTATTCATCGGACAAATATTCTTCAAAAACGACAAAACGAAAATCACCCGTAATCTGATTATTTTTCAACGAAATATAGCGACTTGATGTATCAACTTCGTCATTTTTCTCAAGGTCGCAGACCACTTGACGGAAAAAGGCGTTGATATGGAGCGGAACGCGGAAGCCGAGATAAAACGTTAAACGAATGACGGCATCGGGAACAAGATGTTCCACTTCATACTCCATCGTGTAAGGGCTATCAGTTGTTTCGATATGCAAAAGCCAGTAAATATCGGCTCTTTTGGGTTGTTTCTCCAAGACAGAATAGATAATACTGCGGTCAACTTGGTGCGGGTACGGCACTTTATTGAGATACACCAAATGCGTTGAATACTTTGGTACTTCGCGGTCTTCGGCAAGATCGCGGAGTGCTGGCAAATAGTCCTCAATGCGGACACTGTGAGCAAAGCGGGCAAGAATAATGCGGGCATTGAACCAAATCACCATAATCATCGCCAGCACAAACGAGATAAGAAGCGTTATCCAGCCGCCTTCGTGGAGTTTACTCATATTGGCAAGCAGAAATCCTATCTCAATAGTTCCAAATGCCATAATCGTTCCGATAACAACACCAGTGCTGTACTCCATGCGTCGGAGATATTGTGCCAATAGAACGGTTGTCGAAAGCATTGCCAGCGTAATAGCGATGCCGTAGGCAGCCTCCATATTGGTGGATTTTTCAAAGTGCCACATAATGAACATACAGCCCGCCCAGAGCAACCAATTTGCTGCCGGAATATACATTTGTCCACGTGATTCCGATGGGTAGCGAATCGCAAGACGGGGCCAAAGGTGCAATTTAATTGCTTCGCTGAAAAGCGTAAAAGAGCCTGTAATGAGCGCTTGACTGGCGATAATAGCAGCAGCAGTCGCAATGCCAATACCAATCGGCAAAAACCACTTTGGCATGAGCGCATAGAATGGATTCACTTCGCCAAGGACATTCAAACCACTTGTTAATAACCATGCACCTTGACCAAGATAGTAGAGAATAAGTGCGGTTTTTACGGCAACCCATGAAACCTGAATATTTTGACGACCGCAATGCCCAAGGTCTGAATACAGAGCCTCAGCGCCTGTCGTACAGAGAAATACGCCGCCCAAAATCCAAAACCCTTGTGGGAAGGCTGTTAATAAGTGATAAGCATAGTATGGGCTAAAGGCTTTGAGTATTGCCGGGTACGCGCCAACATTGACAGCACCA
>JAAFHM010000167.1 GCA_013298375.1 Ignavibacteria bacterium
GAAGAAGAGCGTACTGTGCGTGTGCTGCAACAAAAGCAGCAAATGTCGCAGATTCAGCAGTTTCACGACCTGTTTCGCCTTGTGGCGGAAGGGTGGTTTTCCTCAATTATTCTTCCCAAGCTGGATATGCTGACGGAAATGTTTCCTAATTCCAGCGCACCGTCGCATATCCCCATGATTCAGTCTGCAACAATAACGTTTGAACAAGGTAATGGCTATGTAATTCGTGCAAAGTTTTCTATCAATTTACGCGAAAACTTTGAGACAAACTCTATTGTCGCCACGTGCGAGACGGAAATATTTCCCATGTTGATAGAGTATGAGCGCATTGCCACCGCAGAGTTTCCCTGCACCGAAGAAGCAGCCAATAATCTTGCGACCTTCCTTGATGAACACATTGTGCGCTTTGCCGATGTGTATTTGACGGTGCATAAAACCAATTCGCCCTACATGAAAGACAAACACGCCATTGACCCTATCTGCGGCATGGACATTTTTATTGCCGATGCCGCCGCAACGACGATGTACAAAAAAGCACGGTACTATTTCTGCTCCACCGAATGCTTACAAACCTTTGAACAAGACGCGGAGCGGTATTATCAGCAGTAAATAGAAGGTGAGCGCACATCCTTTCACCTATCTGAAAATATTTTTTCACTGCGAACTCTCGTTCGCACTCCATTATCACAATACTATGAATACCAATCGTCGAACCTTCCTTCAACTCGCAAGCGGCTCTGCCCTTGCCCTTGCGGGTGGAAATTTTCTGCAAAGTTGCATGAACTCTATGAATATGGGCGATATGTCCGATGTCGTTATCGCAGGTGAAACGGGCTTGCCGCTTCGTTTACCGCCTGTGTGGAACGGTGGCACAATCAATGCGGGCAGCCTGAATCTCGACGTGCAGGGCAAGACCATTCAAGCATGGGCAATGGGCGGCTCGGTGCTTGCGCCGACGATTCGCCTTCGCAAAGGCGCGGCATTTTCAGCGCAGCTTCAAAATCAGCTTTCGACCGAAACCAATATTCATTGGCACGGTTTGACCGTTCCCTCCACCATGGACGGACATCCGAAAGACGTTGCTAAAGCTGGCGGTTCATTTGCGTACAACTTCCCCGTTCTCGACCGCGCCGGAACGTATTGGTATCACCCACACCCGCACAAAAACACGGCGCGGCAAACGTATATGGGCATGGCGGGTTTGTTTATCGTGGAAGACCCCGCCGCAGAAACTGCATTGGGTTTGCCTTCGGGTGAATTTGATGTGCCGCTTGTGTTGCAAGACAAACGCTTCGGGCAAGTGAAACGCTTTGTCTATGCACCTTCGATGGCGGACGTAATGACGGGTTATCTGGGCGATACGATGTTCGTGAACGGCGTTCCTGTTCCTTATCTCGACGTTGAAAATGGCGTGTACCGATTCCGCATTTTGAACGGTGCGACGGCACGAGTGATGAAGCTGGGGTTTGAAAACGGCATGGCGTTTCACGTTATCGGCACAGACGGCGGCTTGATTGACGCGGCGGAGCGCGTTACAAGTGTGATACTCTCTCCGGGCGAGCGCGTTGAAATCTTGGTGGACTTTTCGAGTGTTGCCATGAACGGCTCGGTGCTGTTCAAAACGCTGGATTTTACGCTTCCTGCTGCGCCCGCCTCCTCAACACCGCACGGCGGCATGAATGGCATGAGCGGAATGATGATGAGTGCTTACAAGCAAGGTGTAGCAATGCCTATCATGCGCTTTAACATCAAACGCCAAACTTCTCGCCAAGTGGCGATTCCAACGACGCTTACTCCTATTGAACGTTTGAGTGCAGGAGCAGCAACAAAAACAAGGACGTTTGCGCTGAATATGGAAATGATGTCGTTTGAAGGCGGCTCAAGTCCTCATGGCGGCATGAGCGGCGGCGAAATGATGCGGCACACCATCAACGGCAAACTCTTTGCTATGGAGCGCGTTGATGAAAAAATTGCATTTGGTGCGACCGAAATCTGGGAATTCCAAAACAAAGGCGACGAGCCACACCCAATGCACGTTCACGGGACGCAGTTTCAAGTATTGTCGCGCTCAATCGGCACACTCACCGCCGTTGATAAAGGCTGGAAAGATACCGTGCTGGTGAATCCGGGCGAGACGGTGCGCGTGATATTGCGCTTCGATAAGTATCGCGGTTTGTACTTGGTGCATTGCCACAACCTTGAACACGAAGACGACGGCATGATGCTGAATTTCGAGGTAGCGTAAGAACTGGAGTATGAACGGGCGTTCACCTTTCTCCATATTTTTTCATGAACGAATCAGAGAAAACACGATGAAGCACATTTCACGAACGGTGTGGATATTATCCTTTGTCAGCTTGTTCACCGATATTGCCAGCGAAATGCTTTATCCCATCATGCCTATATACTTGAAAAGTATTGGCTTTTCTATTGTGCTGATTGGTATTCTTGAAGGTATCGCCGAGGCAACAGCAGGACTGAGCAAGGGATATTTTGGCAAACTTTCCGACAACACTGGTCGGCGAGTACCTTTTGTGCAATTAGGCTACGCCTTGAGTGCTGTCTCCAAACCGTTGATGGGAGCGTTCGTGTATCCTGCATGGATTTTTATGGCGCGAACACTTGACCGCATCGGGAAAGGTATTCGCACAGGCGCACGCGACGCAATTCTCTCTGATGAATCAACACCCGAAACTAAGGGCAGAATACTTGGCTTCCATCGCTCTATGGATACACTTGGCGCAACACTCGGTCCTATCTTTGCCCTAGTGTATTTGTATTTTTATCCACAGGATTATCAAACGCTTTTGTACATAGCATTTGTCCCCGGTGTGCTTGCTATTGTTGCCTCGCGTTTTCTTCGGGACACCAAGCATTTTCCAGCGTCAGAGCCGGTACAAATGCCGTCGTTTTTCTCCTCGTTTGATTATTGGGAATCAAGCCCGTCAATGTATCGTAAAGTCGTTATCGGATTACTGGTTTTTACCCTATTTAATAGTTCCGATGTGTTTCTCCTTCTGAGGCTGAAACAAGTGGGACTGAGCGATACGATGACGATTGGCATCTATATTTTTTACAATCTCGTTTTTACACTTTTTGCTTTTCCAATCGGTATTGTCGCGGACAACATTGGCTTGAAAAAAGTCTTTATTACTGGACTTGCCCTCTTTGCTATCGTGTATTTTGGAATGGCTACGACAGCGAATATACCAGCATTTATACCGACCCCACTACCGATATATTTGGGGTTATTTTTTCTGTATGGATTGTACGCTGCCGCCACAGAGGGCATTTCCAAGGCTTGGATTACCAACCTTATTAACAAAAAAGATACAGCAACAGCGATTGGTACATATACAGGCTTCCAAAGCATTTGCACCATCGGTGCAAGCTCATTCGCTGGGTTACTATGGTATCAGTTTGGAGCGGCTGCCACATTTTTTCTTACCTCTGGCGTTACTGTCGCTGTGATTATCTATTTTTTATTCGCCACCCCAATTCCCATAGCGAAGAAACCCTCATAAATGCAGAGCCGTAAATGCGCGAAGCCGTAATGGATTGGGATACGCTGAAACGCGCTCCATCACCTTTAGCGACCTGCGCGAACACTTCGACGCAATAACGGTACAACGCTTTGATTCACAACGATTAGCAACATTTTTTTTCATTGTTCAGCAACCTACACCCTATGAAATTCCGCATTATCTGGTTTCGCAAGGCTCATCGCTACTTGGGTTTGAGCATCGGCGTTCAATTATTATTCTGGACGATAAGCGGATTCTTCTTCGCGTGGAACTCCATTGATGATGTTCACGGCGATCCGTTTGTAGCGCATCAGCATCCTACTTTTGCCCTTGATACGCTGCACGTCGTTCCCGTCAGCACGGCGATTGCGGCATTGCAGCAACATGTTTCCACTGTGCAGCGCGTAAAAGCAGTGAGTTTGCGCGAGGTGATGCGCGAGCCGATGTACGAACTGGAATACGAACTGCAACAAGGCAAAAGTAATGGCAATGCAGAACACACCACAACGCACTTTGCGCTCATCCACGCAACGCGCGGCGAATTTCATCCGCCGCTCACTGCGAAGGATGCACAGGCAGTAGCCGAAGCAGATTTTGCGCCCGAAGCGCAAGTGGTGAGCGTAGAACGGGTTGATTCCGTAACGCCTTCGTCGGAATACCGCGAGAAGCCACTTCCGGCGTACCGGATAACGTTTGACCACGAAAGCGATACGCATCTGTACGTTTCGGCAGAACGCGGTATTGTTACAGCACGGCGCAATGCTCAGTGGCGCGTATGGGATTTTCTGTGGATGTTTCACATTCTGGATTTCCAAACACGCGACAATATCCACAACTGGCTACTGCGCGGGTTCTCGGCATTTGGCGTGATAACAGTCTTGAGCGGATTCCTGCTCTGGGGCATGACAACACCGCTTTTGCGGAGAAGAGCAAAAAAATAACGACGAGAGTGCGGAATATATTCCGCTCTTTTAGAACAAAGGCACTCTTGCGGAATACATTCCGCACTCCAACAAACACATAAAACACCATGATTGAAAATATCATCGAATGGAGCGCGAAGAATCGCTTTCTCGTGCTGTTGGCATATCTCATCATTATCGGCTTCGGCGTGGTTGCTGTGGCTCGGTTGCCAGTGGATGCCATTCCCGACTTGTCGGAAAATCAAGTTATTGTTTTTACCGAATGGATGGGGCGTTCCCCTGAAGTGGTCGAAAACCAAGTAACCTATCCGATTGTGTCTAATCTTCAGGGATTACCACAGGTCAAGGCGGTGCGTGCTTCTTCGATGTTCGGGATGTCCTTTGTGTTCATCATCTTTGAGGACAATACAGATTTGTATTTCTCTCGCAATCGCGTACTGGAGCGGTTGAATGTGATTCAAGCAAAACTGCCCGCAGGTGTTACGCCCACGCTCGGACCCGACGGCACAGGCGTTGGACACGTGTTCTGGTACACGCTCGAAAGCAAGGATGCTGAACATCGCTACGATGCGGGGACGCTCCGCGCCGTGCAGGATTGGTACGTGCGCTACAAACTCGCTGCTGTGGAAGGCGTTGCGGAAGTGGCGAGTATTTGGCGGCTTTGTACGACAATATCAGGTAGATATTGACCCCGCGAAACTTCGGGCGTACAATCTCAGTGTGTCGGAAGTCGTGAGTTCGCTCCAACGCAGTAATAGTGAAGTGGGTGGCAAACTGCTGGAAATCAGCGACGCAGAGTATTTCGTGCGCGGTCAAGGGTACATCCATTCTAAGCAAGACATTGAAAATACGGTCATCCGCACCGCTTCCAATGGCGTTCCGATTATGATGCAGCAAATAGCAACGGTGCAACTTGGCGGCGATATTCGGCGCGGCACGATGGATAGAGACGGCAAGGGCGAATCCGTTGGCGGAATTATCGTGATGCGAAGCGGCGAAAATGCTCGTGCGGTAATTGAGCGCGTGAAGCAAAAGATTAAGGACATCACGCCCGGACTACCCGAAGGCGTGGAGATTTCTGCTTCCTACGACCGCTCGACCTTGATAGAAGCCGCAGTCGGTACACTGGAACGTGCCTTAATCGAAGCTGCTATCGTTGTTGCGATTATCGTCGGAATCTTTCTCCTGCACTGGCGGAGTATTGTCCGCATTATTATTGAGTTGCCGATTGCTGTGCTGATGTCATTTATCCTGATGTACATTTTTGGGATTACCTCCAACATTATGAGTTTGGGCGGGATTATTCTTGCCGTCGGCGTGATTGTGGATTCCTCCATCGTTCTCGTAGAAAATTCCTACCGCAATATCGCCCATGCTATTGAACAGAAGGGACATCTTACGCCCGATGAATACAAGCGCATTTCGATTGATTCCGCCAAACAAGTCGGGCGAGCAATATTTTTCAGCGACCTCATCATTCTCGTCTCGTTTTTGCCCGTATTCTTACTCACGGGACAAGAAGGAAAAATGTTTAAGCCGCTTGCCTTTACCAAAACCTTTGCGCTTTTTTCGTCGGGGATTGTGGTAATAACGCTTATTCCCGTGCTGATGACGATGCTCATGCGCGGCAACTTCAAGCCGGAAGATTCTAATTTCATTACTCGCTTTTTCAAATGGCTGTACGCGCCTGTTATTCATTGGGTGCTGAAGTGGCGCAAAACTACCATTGCTATCAACGTCATCGCACTTCTTTCCACGATTCCGATGATAATGAACACGGGGTCAGAATTTATGCCGCCGCTTGACGAAGGTTCAATTTTGTATATGCCCGTAACGCTGCCAAACACTGCCACACCGGAGGTAAACCGCATTTTGCAGGAACAAGACCGTATCATCAAGACGGTGCCGGAGGTGCATCACATCTTGGGCAAAGCAGGACGCGCTGAAACTGCGACCGATAACGCTCCGGTGAGCATGATTGAAACGATTATCATGTTAAAACCAAAGGAAGAATGGCGACCCGGCATTCGTAAGAAAGACATCATCGCGGAATTGGATAAAAAGTTGCAAATACCGGGCGTACGCAACGGCTTTACGCAGCCAATTATCAACCGTATCAATATGCTTTCGACGGGCGTTCGCACAGATATTGGCTTCAAAATTTACGGTGATAATTTGGATACGTTAGAGGGGTACGCTGTGAAAGCCGAAGAAATCTTAAAAACTGTGCCGGGCGCGGCAGATGTCGTTGCCGACCGTGCGCAGAGAGGCTATTATTTAGATATTAGCGTCAAGCGCGAAGCGGCGGCGCGATACGGCGTGAAAATCGCGGACGTGCAGGACATCATCGAAACCGCCATCGGCGGGCAAAATCTGAGCGTGATTCTGGACGGACGTATGCGCTTCCCGATGCGGATGCGCTTCGCACGAGATTCCCGCGAAAGTATTGAGGAATTGGAGCGACTTATTGTGCCAATTCCGTCGCGGGGTGCAAGTGCGAGTATGAGTGCAGGAGCAAGCAGTGGTGCGGGCGGTGGAATGAGCGCGGGGGCAAGCGGTAGTGCGTCGGGTGGAATGGGAAGTACGGGCGGAATGAATTCCGCAACTCCTGTTCGAGGGGTAAGCAATAGTGCGGGTGCTGGGGATGCTGCGTCGTCATCTTCCCTGCTTTCAAGCGGGCAAGCAAACGCTCAGGCAGCTTCGCAAACATTTGTGCCGCTTTCCTACCTCGCGGATATTCGCGTCGTCAATGGACCATCCATGATAAACAGCGAACACGGTTCGCTGCGGGCGGTGGTGTTTATGAACGCTCGTGGGCGAGACATGGGCGGCGTGGTGGAAGACGCGCAAAAGGCGATTTCCGAAAAATTGAAACTCCCTGCGGGGTATTCGGTGGAGTGGAGCGGGCAGTACGAACATAAAATTCGCGCCGACCGCACCATTAAAATCCTTATGCCCGTTGTGTTTTTGCTGATTTTTGTGCTGCTCTATTTCACGCTTAAAGATTACGTCGAGGCAGGCGTGGTGATGCTGTCCGTGCCGTTTGCACTTATTGGCGGAATGTACATGATTTACGCGCTGGGCTATAACTTTTCGATTGCGGTGTGGGTGGGCTTTATTGCGCTTTATGGCGTTGCCGTCGAAACGGGCGTGGTGATGGTGGTGTACTTGCATGAGGCGTTGGATAAACGGTTGCTTGCCGTGCAGCGCGGCGAACGTGGTGCGCTCACCTTGCAGGACATTTACGACGCGGCGGTGGAAGGTTCAGTGCTGCGTTTGCGTCCGAAACTGATGACTGTTCTCACGGCGATGATTGGGCTTGTGCCTGTGATGTGGGCAACCGGCACGGGTGCGGACGTGATGAAACCGCTCACTGCGCCGATGATTGGCGGACTGCTCACTTCTGCTGTCCACGTTCTTGTGGTAACGCCCGTGTTGTTTGTGATAATGAAAGAACGCGCTTTGAAAAAGGGAACTCTGGAAGTCTCGAAAATGGCGGGCTGGATGGGACATTAACATTTGTATTTCGCTTCAGCTCGTTTTTGCAATAGTATTTCTATTTTTTTTTCACGACTGTATTTTTCAGAATAGCATCATGGAAACACAACAGCATTGGGAAAATGTTTATCAAACAAAATCTTCTACCGAAGTGAGTTGGTATCAACCAACACCGGAGAAATCTCTTGAAATCATTACCAATACAGGCGTTCCGCACGACGGAGCAATTATTGATATAGGCGGCGGAGCATCCACATTAGCGGATGCGTTATTGGAGCAAGGATATTCCACTATCGGTGTCCTCGATATTTCCGCGAATGCCATTGCAACGGCACAAACGCGGCTTGGGAATAGTGCAGGACGTGTTCGGTGGATTGTTGCAGACATTACCACCGTTGAACTTCCACCCCAAAGCATTGATGTATGGCATGACCGCGCTGTTTTTCACTTCCTGACTAATCCCGACGACCAACAACGCTATATTAACGTGGTGAATCATGCCCTTAAACCCGGCGGTCATATTATCGTTGCCACCTTCGCGCCCGATGGACCGACAAAGTGTAGTGGATTAGACGTAATGCGCTACGCGCCGGAAGAACTGCACAGCACATTTGGCGATAATTTTACGCTTCTGCACAGCGAACAGGAGCGCCATCACACACCATTCGGCACAGAACAATCATTTATCTATTGCTACTGTATCAAGAAACATTGAGGAACAATGCAGAGTAGCAATGTATTTCTAACACTTCATTCACTCACAAGTATTGTATTCATGCGAATCTTTTTTGCTCTTATATTCATGTTGTGTTGTTCCCTATCGGTATCTATAACCGTATCAGCACAGCCGCTTGATTCCTTGCTTTCGGAAGCAATGCGGAATAATCCGCAGCTTCGCGCCTACGCTTTTACCGTCCAAGCCGCCGAGCATCGTATTGATGCCGCAGGCGCACTCCCGCCACCACAAGCGGGCGTTGCGGTGGAACAAGTACAGGTTGGCAATTTTAACATCGTGAACGGCGCACTGTCGAACAATTTTTACGCTTCGCAAATGTTTATGCTCGGCGGCAAACTTGGCGCAATGCAAGATATGGAGCGGGCGCGAGTAAAAAACGAACAAGACCGGACACAAGAATTTGCTGCAAAACTCCGTGCTGATATTACCTCCGCATACACAATGCTTTGGCGCATTGACCGCCAGCGTGAAATTTACGCCAGCACCGCAACCGTCTTGGAGCGTTCGATTGAAGTGGCTTCATCGCAAGTGCAAGCAGGGCGATTTTCCTACGCCGAAGTGCTGCGTCTGCAAGCGGAAAAATCTCTCGCGTTACTTAAACAGACTACTCTTGGCAATGAACGCAAAACCGCGCTTGCCATGCTCGCTGCACTTGTAGGGCGCACGAGTACAGCTTCCTTTGACGTTATTCCTGTTCTTGCAGAGCGACATTTCACTGAAGGACAAGCGCGGGAGCGCCTTCAATCGCTTGCCGCCTCAAACCCAACGCTACGCCGTATGGCGAGTATGATTGCCATGACCGAAGCGGAGCGGGTTTCTGCCGAAAAAGAAGCTACGCCGGATGTGATGCTGCAAGGAATGATTATGCGGATGCCGCAAGGAATGACGCTGACGGCAAACTCACCGCTTTTTACAGGCGCGTTGGAATCGCCTT
>JAAFHM010000564.1 GCA_013298375.1 Ignavibacteria bacterium
TCCAAACCTTGCATGGTACATCAACTGGCTGGAAGATAGAGACGGTGCGTTTTACAAGACAGAATATCAAATTGAAGTACCGTTTTTGACGGGTTTTAGCAAAAATGCCGACGGGTCGTTGTCATCGTGGAAACACGTGAATTTGAGCAAAGTTCTCGCACCGAAAATCCGCTTAAACGATGGCTACGGCGATACAATATTCTCCATTGTCGGCGTAGAATGGAAGTTGCAGACAGCATCGGTGGTACTGCGATTGCACAACGCCTCGCGCTTTGCATTTGCCGCGCCCACAGCGAACCCTTCCGGTGACAATACGGGTATTCCCACAAGCGGCAGTGGAGTCATTGCCGACCCGGGGCAAAAAGAGTACGAACTTACGCCCAACATCAAGGTTCGTAAGGGCGATGCAGTGATTTTGTGGACGTTCAATTTTGGCGGCTTTATCAGCACAACGGTTGTGCGTTTTGAACCCAATGCCATCAGCGCCAGTTTCGGGAAATATTGTGGCATTGCGCTCAACGATGCAGACGGCGACGCTCCGAATCCGGGCGACAGGCGCTTGTCGGTGCAAGAAATCGGCATAGCAGAACTGGGCGATATTGCGCCCGGCATTACACTTGAAGTTGGCGACAGGCTGTATGTCCGAAAATTCGACCCGGCGCTGTACACCAATATCTCGAATCAGATATTGAGCGTTCCCGACCTCAATGAACACGTGATGCAGTTTGTTGGCACCGTCAATACGGTCAGCCCGCCCACGATTAAGATTGACAAAACCGAGGTTAGTTCCGTGTTTTATGACTATTACCCATTTTAACGATGCTCGTTCTCAAAAACACCATAACGCTCACCGCTCAGGCGCAGACCAAAACGTTTTCGCTGCTTAGTCTCTACCCGAAAGAGACCGTGAGCCGCATCGAAGGTGTAACCATGCGGGGGCGGAGGTTTTCGCACGTGCAGTATCGTCAGTGGAGCTACGACGCAACGTTTGATGCGACGGATGTCGTTGCGGAAGAGGCATTTTTTCTGGCATTGACACTTGCCGCAAGCGTTGAGGTCACCGTCACCGACCAGAGTAATACTGCCCGCACCAAAAAATGCGTTCTGCCAAACGGCGACGTTGCCAGAGAGTATATTTCCGGCATCATCAATCTGCCCGAACTAAAGCTAACCTTTCAAGAAATTGAGCCGGAGACCGCATGACAACTACACTGAAGAACATCAAAGACATTGCGCTCATGCCGCTCAATGCAGTTCGTATTGCACACAAAGGCAATGAACTGAACCTGCTCTTTCTTGAGCAAGAATCCAGTTACAATCTGAGCGAAATTACACGCCCCACAATGCAAGGCGGGGTGCGGCTTCTGGGGCATACGTTTACCGCGACGCTCTACATTCCGCAAAACAAACTGCAAGTGACGCAAAACGCGCTGAATGAGTTTTCGCGTAAGGTTCTGGACACTGTGATACTAGATTTAGGCAAGCCAAATGCCGACGTAACGAACTACATTAACCAAAAAAACGGAATGGGTGAGTTGACGATTGCGGGCAGCCTCGAAATGTCATGGCGGATGGAGTCTAGCGAATTACGACCACGATGTATTGCCACTTTGAGTGGTTTTGTTTCACCCAATAATTTTACCATTACCGCATGAAAAAGCAAGTAGAAAAAAACGTCCTTGACACGCAGGAAATCCAGTATTTGCCAACAGATTTCACGAATCCAACAACGGGCGAAACCTATCGTTACGACTTTGAACGGCTCTCCACCGCGCAAGGTGAATTCGCGGAAGAGGTTATGGAGTGGAAGCGCGAACAGCTACAAAAGGGCGCAAGCACGTTCAATGAAATTACGCGCTCCGGCGGCGCGGAATGGCTTTCTGCCGTCGCTTCGTATCTTCTCGTTCCCGTACAAAACGGCGTGGCGCAAAATTTTGACGAAGGGCGTGTGTACGAAACGCAAGTCTTTGTCAAAGGGCTTCCCATCAAAGAGTACCAGCGTTTGAAAGGGTGCGTAACCGATTTTTTTACCGCTACGGGGAAGCAGTCCGCCATCTCGCAACTCTTGCAGAACAGAAACGGCGTGAACGCGAAGGATATATTATTTCAGTTGGTGACGGCGAATCTGAAAGACGGCGCGAACAGTCCGAGCGCATGAGACAACTAGCGGAGAGCGCTCTTCGGCAGGAGCGGCTTTTTCGGCGCGACGAACTCCCGCGCCGTTTGGCGCACCTGCGTAATACGCTGTGGTACGTTCCGGCGCTTGCGCAGAATGACGTTTTGCGCTATGAAGCGGTTTTCCGTACACGCTGGCTAGACGCTATGCGGGCGCTGCGGCTTTTGATAGAAAAATAGTATTCACGCAATAGTGACGCTGTCACTATTGAATTTTTATTTGGCATGGCACAACGCACACAGTTAATTCTTGATTTCCTGCCCAATTTCAATATTGAGAAATTGCAGGCATCCATGCGGCAGATTGAAAAATCCTTCGCTGCTGTGGGGGAAAATATTGATTTGGAAGCAGGATTTGAGGATGCCGTCAATGCTCTGCAAAGCGCTATTGATGACGTTGATACGGAAGAACTTCAACGGCAAATTGATGATGTCGTCAAAACTACTGAGGAAGCCGCGCAAACAATGGGTGATTCGCTTCAATCTGCTTTCAGTAATATCAACACCGAAACATTCAACGCAAAACTCGATGAAGCATTGACGGGCTTTGATACAGTGATTGAGCGGTTTGGTGAGATTAGTAGTTTGGGCGGTGTTCTTCAAGAAGTTGCTGCGCAAGGCGCTGTTTTGGGCGAAAGTATTAGCGACCCGATTGGCGACGCAATTGCAGCGATGACCGTTCTTAGCGCAAAAACTGGCAAAACAGGTGATGATTTGGAAACACTTCAAGCCGTTGCCAAACGTGCCTTTCTCTCCGGCGTGGGAGAAAGCGCTGAGGAAGCGGCAACAGCCATTGCCAATGCTGACCAGC
Source organism: Ignavibacteria bacterium (assembly GCA_013298375.1). Taxonomy (GTDB): domain Bacteria; phylum Bacteroidota; class Ignavibacteria; order Kapaibacteriales; family UBA4661; genus PH2015. The sequence goes on from JAAFHM010000564.1 coordinate 2,987, forward strand.
TACTTGGAAATTTCCTTGATACAGAACAGATTGAGGCGTTTACAACCAAAGCAGCACAAATTGGCAAAGTATTCGACAAAGATGTAAACGAAGTTATTGGTGGCTCTCGAACGTTCATTGCGCAGTTTGGCTTAGACGGTGAGCAAGCGGGTAATCTTGTAGCGCTGGGGATGCAAAAAGCAGGCTCTAAAATGGACGACTTTTTGGACACACTGGATGAATACTCGCAACTTACCAAGCAAGCAGGATTTTCGGCAGAGGAGTTTGTTGGCGTACTGACAACAGGTATTGAGCAAGGAACGCGGGACACCGATAAACTTGCCGATGCCATCAAAGAGACGCAAATCCGCTTAAATGCCGGTGACACCGCAGCGGCGCTGCGAG
>JAAFHM010000051.1 GCA_013298375.1 Ignavibacteria bacterium
TCGTATTTCTTTTCAAAACAACAGTTTACACTTCTTTCAAAAAGAAAAATTTGCGTTTCGCTTATTCGTTCTTTACATTGGTTGCGTCAGAACAAGCATTCTTTGCTCCATTATGACATAATTTTTCCTCTATCCCAGCGCCCCCAAATGGCATTTTCACTCATCATATCATCATTTCTTGCTCCCCGCAAGTCCGACAGCGCCCCCAAGCGCCGTCCGATGATGATTGCTTCGATGATGATGTGCCAAACACAGCTTTGCTGTTCGATGTGCGTTACCATGATGATGTGCTGCTGCATGATGATGTGCTGCTGCCGCATGATGTGTAACTAAAAGCGCACGCTTCTCCCCCAAGAGAGCCTCCCAAAACACTCCCAAATCAACAGTTTTTAGTTACACAGAAGAACAGCCGTTCTCCTGTGATTCCGCGTTTTTATTTCTTCCGAACAATTTCTCTACAAACATTATGACTCTCACAACCAACATTTTCCAAACGCTTCCACCGCCACACATCTTGCCGCGCCCTACCGAGCCGAAACTGAGCGTTGTCGGTGCTGGTCCCGGAGACCCTGAACTACTCACCATCAAAGCGCTCAAAGCTATCAAACAAGCCGATGTTGTTCTCTACGATGCCCTTGCCAATGCGGAAATTCTCACCTATTGCAAGCCCGAAGCCGCTCAGGTCTTTGTCGGCAAGCGCAAAGGAACGCCAAGCATCACCCAAGAAGAAATCAACAAACTTATCGTGCGCCACGCCTGCACATATGGTCATGTTGTCCGCTTGAAAGGCGGCGACCCGTTTGTGTTTGGACGCGGGTTTGAGGAGATGCTCTATGCCGAAAAGTGTGGTATTCCCTCGGAGTATATTCCGGGTATTTCCAGTGCAATCGGTGTTGCGGGCTTGGAGCATATTCCACTCACGCATCGCGGTACAAGCGAGAGTTTTTGGGTGATAACCGGAGCAACTGCCGAAGGCGAGTATTCACGCGACCTCCACGCTGCCGCCCAAACAAACGCCACCGTCGTTGTGCTGATGGGTTTGGGTACGCTTCCGGCTATTGTGGAAGTTTTTAAGCAGCACGGCAAAGCGTATCTGCCCGTAGCCGTGATTCAAAGCGGCTCGCTGCCGTATTCTCAGATTGTCACGGGAACCGTCGCCGATATTGTTCATATCGTTCACAAGGCGGGTGTACAGCCTCCGGGCATTATTGTTCTCGGAGAAGTTGTCGGGCTGCGAAGCGTCTTATCCTCACGCTTCCACGCCTCAGCATCCGCCAATAATTTTTGAAATATATTTTTTCGTAACTGGTCAGGTACGTCTTACCGTCCTACGCTTTCCTAAGCGTAGAACGGATTACCCGGAGAATCACCCGTATATCAGTACCGGGTAATCCGTACTACGGCAGCGTTCTGGCACTCCTCAGCCGTAGCACGGGGAGACCTGACCAGTTATATTTTTTCTTCTTTCAACCGTTTCCCGTATGAGCCAGCATTTACCAGCGTTTCCCGATACCAAAGCCGATTGGTTTCAGCAAATCTCGAATAATCTTTCGCCCGACCAGCTTTTGTGGTTAAGCGGCTACAGTTACGGTCTCGCCGTTGCAAAACAGCCCGTGCAGATTCCTCCTCCCTTTGAATCCAAAACCGAGAGCATTGCGTCGTCGGCTCCGTTACACTTGCTCAATGCCGCTCCAAGCGCGGCGGCTGCTGTCGTGCCGCTTACCATCCTCTACGGCAGCCACACAGGAAATAGCAAAAAAATCGCGCATCGCGCCGCCGAACACGCACGAAAGCACGGTTTGAAGCCTCTCGTCCACGATATGAGCGAATATCCCGTCAAAAATTTGAAGCAGGAAAAAAACTTGCTGCTTGTTGTTTCCACGCATGGCGAGGGCGATCCGCCAATCGCCGCTGAAGATGTCTATGCGCACCTCCACAGCCAACGCGCTCCGAAGCTCCCCGAAACCTCGTTTTCCGTGCTTGCGCTCGGTGACAAAAGTTATCTGCATTTTTGCAAAACCGGTGCTGATTTCGACGCACAACTGGAAAAACTTGGCGCAAACCGCTTGCATCCTCGCGTGGATTGCGATGTAGATTTTGACGATGATGCCGAGGCATGGATTGAAGCCAGCATCAATGCGATTTTGAACACCTCCGCCGCTTCAAGTCTCGCCAGTAACGCAAATGGTCATGCAAACGGCACGATTACTGCTTTTGCTCCTACTGCTTTCGCTACGACTAATGGTCATGCTGCAACAAACGGTTATGCGGCGCAATATTCCAAAAAGAACCCATTCCCCGTACCATTACTGGAAAAAATCCAACTGAACGGGCGCGGTTCGGTGAAAGAAACGTATCATCTGGAGTTTTCGCTTGAGGATTCCGGTTTGGTCTATGAGCCGGGCGATTCACTGGGGGTAATTGCCGAAAATTCACCGGGGCTTGTTGAAGAAGTCTTGAATGCTGCGAAATTGAGTGGTGATGCGCTTGCGAGCGAAACTTCCCTCGCTAAATTTCTCACGCAGAACGTCGAACTCACCGTTTTGACCCGTGAAACACTGACCAAACACAACGAATTTGCCCAAAGCAGCGACCTTGCTGCCATTCTCGCCGACACAAACCGCCTCAAATCATACCTCTACGGCAATGATGTTGCAGACCTCCTTCGCGCCTTTCCTCACCAGCATACGGCAGATTCATTCGCAAGCATTCTCCGCAAACTCCCGCCACGCCTCTATTCTATCGCGTCTAGTCTCGCGGAACACGAAAACGAGGTGCATCTCACCGTGTCGGCGGTGCGATACAAAACCCAAGCACGGCAGAAAGAAGGCTTGGCATCATGCTTTCTGGCTGACCGCGTTGGCGTGGAAGGCGCAGTGAAGGTGTTTGTGGAGCGCAACGAGGGGTTCAAACTTCCACAAAACCCTGCAACCGATATAATCATGATCGGTCCCGGCACAGGCGTTGCGCCCTTTCGCGCCTTTGTGGAAGAGCGTTCCAACGCCGGAGCAACAGGGAAAAATTGGCTCTTTTTTGGCAATCCCAACTTCACAACCGATTTTCTTTACCAAACCGAATGGCAGCAATGGCTTAAAAAGGGCGTTTTGAACAAACTCAACGTTGCTTTTTCCCGCGACCAAGCCGAAAAAATCTATGTGCAGCATAAACTCCTCGCCAATAGCAAAGATATTTTCGGGTGGCTCGAAAACGGCGCGTCGTTCTACGTTTGCGGCGACAAAAATCGCATGGCACACGACGTGGAAGCCGCATTAACACAAATTGTTCAGCAAGAATCCGGCACAAGCCCAGAGAAAGCTACTGAATACGTGAAATCTCTCAAAAAACAGCGTCGCTATCTCGAAGACGTGTATTAAAGAAGTGTTGAGTTTTAAGTGTTCAGTGTTGAGTTTGATGGATAGCAAACTTGGTAAATGCACTTCAAGACCGCATAAAACCTCAACACTTAAAACTCAACACTTAAAACTCAACACTTAAAACTCAACACTCAAAACTCAACACTCAACACTCAACACTTAAAACTCAAAACTTAAAACTCAAAACTTAAAACTCAATACTCAAAACTTAAAACTCAAAACTCAACACTCAAAACTCAACACTCAAAACTCAACACTTTCCCAAAAATCATGGCAAACCAACGCACCGAAGTCGAAGACATCAAAGAGCGCAGTAACTACTTGCGCGGAACGCTGACGGAAAGCCTCCAAAACGAAATCACGGGCGCTTTGCATCCCGACGACGATAACCTTATCCGCTTGCATGGCTCCTACCGCCAAGCAGACCGCGACCTTGAAAGCGAGCGCAAACGCCAAAAGTTGGAACCGTTGCACTCGTTTATGATTCGAGTTCGCCTTGCCGGAGGCGTTTCTACGCCGCGCCAGTGGCTTGTGATGGATGATTTGGCAGACCGTTACGCAAATCAAACGCTGAAACTGACCACCAGACAAGCGTTTCAATTGCACGGCGTTCTGAAGCGCAATTTGAAAGCGACCATAAAAACCTTCAATGATGCGCTTATGGACAGCTTCGCAGCGTGTGGCGACGTGGTGCGCAACGTCATGTGCAACCCAAACCCGCACGAGTCCAACGTTCACGAGCAGGTTTTGGCGGTAACGCGGCAAATTCATGAGCATTTCACGCCCAAAACTCCGGCATATCACGAAATTTGGCTGGATGATGAATTGGTAGGTGGGGCGCAGGAAGAAGAAATCCCCCTGCCTACGGCTTCCCCATTTGTCAAGGGGGCAAACAATGAAGAAGTAGAGCCGATTTACGGCAAAACATATCTGCCGCGCAAATTCAAAATCGCGCTTGCTATTCCGCCCTATAATGATTCGGACGTGTTTGCCAATGACATCGGACTCATTGCGATTGAAGAAGGCGGCGAACTCGTCGGCTTCAACGTTGCGGCGGGTGGTGGCTTCGGAACGACCTTTGGTATGCTGGAAACCTACCCACGCCTAGCTGATGTGCTGGGGTTTGCCACAACCGCACAAATACTAGATGTTGTTGAAAAAATTGTGCTGATTCAGCGCGATAACGGCGACCGCACTAATCGCAAACAAGCGCGGCTGAAATACACCATTGACCGCATGGGGCTGGAGAATTTCACAGCCGAACTCCGCAAACGGCTTGGGTACGCGCTTGCGGAGGCAAAACCATACAAATTTATTGCCAATGGCGACGTGTACGGCTGGAAACAAAACACCCAAGGAAGCGCAGAAGGCTTGTGGAATCTGACGCTCTTCGTCGAAGGCGGGCGCGTCCGCAATACCAATTCTCTCAAACTCAAAACCGCTCTGCGCGAGATTGCAACGGCGCTGGTGGCATACAACGAAGCGCATCCCGAAGCGGTGCAAAGCGATTTTCGTCTGACGGGAAATCAAAATTTGATGATTTGCGGAATTAGTTCCGCCATGAAAGCGCTGGTGAATGCGACCTTTGCCCGCTATAATATCCCCGTTGAAGAGCATACGCTAAAGCAAGCAACAACGGCACTTCGCCGCAATTCGCTGGCGTGTGTGGCGCTTAATTCGTGCGCTCTGGCGTTTGCCGAAGCGGAGCGCTATTTGCCGTCGCTCATTGACAAATTGGATGTGGTCATTCGGGAAAGCGGTTTGCAGGATGATGCCATCGTGATTCGCATGACGGGCTGCCCCAACGGATGCGCCCGCCCCTATCTCGGCGAGATAGGTTTTATCGGACGTGCGCCCGGCAGATACAATCTTTACCTCGGCGCTGGCTTCGCCGGAGACCGTCTGAACAAACTTTACAAAGAAATGCTCAACGAAGAAGAAATCCTCGCCGAACTCACACCGATTATCCGGCGTTATGCCCGCTATCGCGCTATTGGTGAGCGGTTCGGGGATTTTGTCATCAATGCCGGATACGTCAAAGCAACGAAGCACGGTAAAGATTTTCACGCATAATATTCCAATGTAGCTGTCAGCTACACTATCAAAAGGATCCACGAATCACACGAATTGACACGAATCAACAGTGATTTTCTTTTGAAAGATACTCGGTATAGACCTCTTCATTCGTGAAGATTCGTGCGATTCGTGGATAATCTTTTACGTTCCAATTTGATTACACGATGATTCTCACAACCAAAGGCAGCAACCATGTCCACAACACAAGCATTACCGCGCATTGCCATTCCTCCCTATCCGTACAAAATAGCGCCGGACGAGCGCACGCCGCGCCCGGAGTCCGTGAATACGCTTTTTCCGATGTTCGTCAAACTAGAGCAGTTTCGCGTTTTGATTGTGGGCGGTGGAAATGTTGGCTTGGAAAAAATCAGCGCGGTTTTGGCAAACAGCCCGAAAACCCCGATAACACTGGTTGCACGGGAAATTTTGCCTAGTCTGCGAGAATTTGCCGCCGATAAAGCAAATGTGCGCCTTTTGGAACGTACATTCCGCGAAAGCGACCTCAGCGACCACGATTTTGTCATTGCCGCCACCGATGACCGTGCTTTGCACCACGACATTCGCCGTCTTGCCCACGAGCGCCATTTGCTGGTGAACGTCGCCGATACACCCGATTTATGCGACTTCTATCTTTCCTCCATCGTGCAAAAAGGTGATTTGAAAATTGCGATTTCCACCAACGGGAAATCGCCAACACTCGGCAAGCGCTTGAAGGAACTCTTGAACGACGTGATTCCAAGCGACATCCATCAAACTTTGCAAAATCTCGCTGCCATTCGTGGCAAGTTGGACGGAACATTTGCCGAAAAAATACACCGCATGAACGCAGTAACGGCAGCGCTTGTGGAAAAATCTATGCCCAAAGCCTATCCTAAAGAAGTTACCGTGCGCTGGACACCTTTTACTGTCGGACTTGCGGGCGTATTTGTGTTTGCTCTCATGTTTTTGGGGCATTTGTTGTTTCAACTTGTTCCCACAAAGACTGTAAGCGAGTATGCAAGCGGCTTGGCGGTGCAGATTGATGTACACGTTCTGTATTACATCGGCATTGGCTTTTTAGCACAAATGATTGATGGCGCGTTTGGTATGGCATACGGACCAACAACGACCTCATTTTTAATGGCAATGGGCATTTCCCCTGCCATTGCCAGCGCAACCCTGCACACAGCCGAAGTTTTTGCGGCAGGTACGGCTTCGGTATCGTATTACCGCCACAAGAACATCAATTTTAAGCTCTTCAAACTGCTTGCCGTTGCCGGAATCATCGGTGCAATCTTGGGTGCAAGCCTGTTGTCGTTTGTCGGCAAAGAGCAGCTTGGCGTTGTCAAGCCGCTTGTGGCGCTTTATACGCTTTCGCTGGGCGTTATCGTTATTCGCCGCGCACTTTCCTCCGGCAAGCATCGCCCGAAGAAAAATATACGCCTCATTCCTTCGGTTGGTTTTGTGGGTAGTTTTTTTGATTCGATTGGCGGCGGCGGCTGGGGGGCGATTGTGACAAGCTCACTCGTGGCATTGGGGCGCGATGTTCGCTATGCTATCGGTTCGGCGCACCTTGCAAAGTTTGTCGTCGCCACAACAAGCGCCATTACGTTTGTCCTGCTTATCGGCTTTCATCATTGGCTCATTGTAGCGGGCGTGATTTTGGGAAGTATGCTGGCAGCGCCATTTTCGGTGATGATTGGCAATCGCATTCCCAAGCGCAACGGGCTGATAATCGTGGGCATACTCGTTATTGCTCTCAGTTTGCGGACGCTTTTGCGCTCGTTTGGCGTTCCCATTTGGTAAATCATTTGCATTGAATCACGTATTTCATTTTTTGCAAAACAAACTATGCTCAATCCCGAAGCCATTCATCGTTTGCGCCTCGAAGGCGCGTATATTCACGCTTCCGAACATTTTTTTTCTTTCGCTCCGTATATGCCAACACCAACACTATCCCTCGACATTGTGCAAGACCTCGCCAAAGAACTGCATGGCAAAAGCGCCGCACAGGTTCTTTCCTTGCTTGCTTCACGGTTTGCTGATGCAATCGCATTTTCCACCAGTTTTGGCTGGGAAGACCAAGCACTCACACATCTCATTTTTTCCCAAGATTTGCCCATCCGCGTTTTTACGCTGGATACAGGACGAATGTTTAGCGAGACCTATTCGACATGGCAGCAGACGCTTGACAAATACAAAAAGCCGATTGAGTCCTTTTTTCCGAACACTCACAGGGTCGAAAATCTCACGACGACAAAAGGAATCTTTAGTTTTTATGAATCCGTCGAGAATAGGCAGGAGTGTTGCGCTGTTCGCAAAATCGAACCGCTTGACCGCGCACTGGAACGAATGCAATGTTGGGTAACGGGTATTCGTGGCGACCAGTCCGATAACCGAGCCGCGATGCGGAGTGTGGAATGGGATGCCGCCCGCAATCTCGTGAAAGTTCACCCGCTTTTTGATTGGACACTTTCGGATGTCAAAGACTTTATCAAAAACAACAACATTCCCTACAACCCTCTCCACGACAGGGGTTTTGTCAGTATCGGCTGTGCGCCCTGTACTCGTGCAGTCCGTGAGGGAGAATCTTTCCGCGCCGGACGCTGGTGGTGGGAAGACGCAAGCAAGAAGGAATGCGGCTTGCACGGCACAAATACTGCACACGCCGAGCATATTCAGACTGAACTTGCCGAAGCATAAACCAAATTCCGCCCAAAACTGTATTTTTCACCATCTCATACTGCTATGAATCGGCACTCTTTCGATTATCTCGACGCTTTGGAAGCCGAAGCAATCTACATTTTCCGCGAAGTTGCCGGGCAATTCGAGCGTCCGGCGCTGCTCTTTTCCGGCGGCAAAGATTCTATAACGCTCGTGCATCTTGCGCTGAAGGCGTTTCGCCCGGGCAAATTTCCCTTTCCACTGGTGCATATTGACACGGGGCATAATTTTCCCGAAGCGCTGGATTTCCGCGACCGTCTGGCGGAGCGCATCGGCGAAAAGCTGATTGTACGCCGCGTAGAAGATACTATCAAAGCAAAACATCTTTCCGAACCGAAGGGAAAATTTGCCAGCCGCAACGCACTCCAATCGCACACGCTTTTGGAAACAATAGAGGAATTTCGCTTTGATGCCTGTATCGGCGGAGCGCGGCGTGACGAGGAAAAAGCCCGTGCTAAAGAGCGAATTTTCTCGGTGCGTGATGAATTTGGGCAGTGGGAACCGAAACTCCAACGCCCCGAACTCTGGAATATCTTCAACGGTAAAATCCATCAAGGCGAGAAAGTGCGCGTTTTCCCGATAAGCAACTGGACGGAACTGGACGTGTGGAATTACATTCAGCGCGAAAACATTGCTCTGCCGAGCATTTATTTTGCCCACGACCGCGAGTGTTTGGAGTACAAAGGGCAGCTTGTGGCTTGGTCAGAATTTATCACGCCCGATGAAAGCGACGTTGTGTCACGGAAGCGCGTCCGCTATCGCACCGTCGGCGATATGACCTGTACGGCTGCCGTGGAATCCAATGCAACGACGCTGGACGATATTATCCGCGAAATCACTGCCTCGCGCACGAGTGAGCGCGGCGAAACCCGCATGGATGACCGCGTTTCGGAAGCGGCTATGGAAGACCGCAAGAAGAGTGGGTATTTTTAAACATTGCCCCAAAAATGGACATTCAACAATAACCAAGAACTAAAACCCCAAAAAACACTATGGACATTCTTCGCTTTATCACTGCCGGCAGCGTGGACGACGGCAAAAGTACCCTTATCGGGCGACTGCTCTACGATAGCAAATCTATCTTGCAAGATCAACTGGAGGCAATTGAGTCGCAAAGCCGCTCCAAATCTGACGGCGAACTTGACCTCGCCCTGCTTACCGATGGGCTTCGCGCCGAGCGCGAACAAGGCATTACGATTGACGTTGCCTACAAATATTTTTCTACGCCGCGCCGTAAATTTATCATTGCCGATGCGCCCGGTCACATCCAGTACACCCGCAACATGGTGACGGGGGCTTCCAATGCCGATCTTGCTATTATTCTTGTTGATGCCCGCAATGGCATTATCGAACAAACGCGGCGGCATAGCATCATTGCTTCTCTGCTGGCAATTCCGCACGTCGTTCTTGCCGTGAACAAAATGGATTTAGTCAATTTTTCGGAGGAACGATTTCAGGAAATTATTGCGGAATACCGTACTATTGCTGAATCGCTGGGCATACACGATGTTCATTATATTCCGATAAGCGCACTTGGCGGAGACAATATCGTCGAGCGCTCACAACATCTTGCTTGGTACAAAGGTGTGACATTACTGGAATTCTTGGAAACGATTGCGGTCAGTAATGATGGTAATCAAACTCATCCGCGCTTTCAAGTTCAGTACGTTATTCGCCCGCAGACGGAGGATTTACACGATTATCGGGGCTATGCAGGCAAGATTACAAGCGGTTCCTACCGCAAAGGTGATGTCGTAACCCTACTGCCTTCCGGCATTCAAAGCCGCATAAAAGCACTGGAAATTGCGGGATTGGGGGCTGTTCGGATGGAGGTTGAGGAGGCACAGGCTCCACAGAATATCATCATGCACCTTGAGGATGATGTTGATGTTGGGCGCGGAGATGCGATTGTCGTCACAAATAACGCCCCGATTGTTCAGCAAGAACTCGAAACACTCCTTTGCTGGATGGACGCAAAGCCGCTTCGTGTGGGCAGTAAATACCTTCTTCAGCACCAAAGCCGCACTGTGCGTGCTGTTGTGCGTTCCATTGAATATCGCTTGGATGTGAACACTTTCGACCGCACGGAAGATATTGCGGCACTCGGATTAAATGATATTGCGAAAATCACCCTCAAAACCGCTTCACCTCTCGTTTTTGACCGTTACGCAGACCTGCGAACAGGCGGCGGGGCGATTCTGATTGACGAGACGAGTAACAGTACCGTCGGGGCGTGTATGCTACAATAAGCGCATTGTGAACAGACTCATGCCGTTAAGGGCGCAATAACCACGACCACGCAATATCACCGTCTTCAAAAAACTGGACTTGCAGGAGTTCTTTTGCTTTTTCCGCTTCAAAAGCCGCTTCTGAACTCGCTCTTGTGAGCGACGATGGTGGTGCGAGAAATGCCATTTTGCGGACTCCGGCTTTGTTGTAGAGCGGAACAATATTGTCGTCGTGCCATTGTTGGAGCGTCGGCGTTACAACGTGCCTGTTTTCCCGTACATCCACAAATATTCCGTGCGTTCTATGTTCGAGGCAGAGTTCAGCAAAGCTCTCTAATGCCTGCTTAAACTCTTGATTACTCATGCGGTCAGTGGCGGGAGTCCAGAGAATTTCCAGCACCTTTTTTGAGTTAGAGGATGAGAGAAATGCCGCCACATAACGATTTTCAAAGAGTGGCTTTTCCAGCGAAGAATGAATCTTGGCGAGTGACGATGTTCCCAAGGAAATTGCCTTTCCACCATCACTGTTCTTGATTTGGTGAGAGTGTGTCGGTTCAATGGTAAAACTCCCCACCAAATGCTGTAAATGCTGCACAACATTGTGTAACTGCTCGGTGCTTCGCGCAATTTCGCCAATGCTTGCGGCTGTTTCTTCTACCGAAGCGCTCATCTGCTCGACACCATCACTAATCTCTTTGCCACTGGATGCCTGCTCGGTGCTGGTGCGCACGACATCGTGTATTAAGTGCGCAACATTCCCGGCGCTGGCAACACTCTCCTGCAATGCGCTTCCGGTGGTCTGTGCGAGTTGTAAACCAGCTTCTGCCTCGCCTGCGCCGCGTTCAATTTCTTTGACGGCACGCTCGGTTTCGTGCTGAATATGGCGAATCGTGCCGCCTATCTGCTTGGTTGCTTGGGCGGTGCGCTCGGCAAGTTTACGCACTTCATCGGCAACAACCGCGAAACCACGCCCTTGGTCACCTGCTCGTGCTGCTTCAATGGCGGCATTGAGCGCCAAAAGGTTTGTTTGGTCGGCAATTTCTTCGATAACCTGGACAATTTCGCCAATCTCTGCACTTGCATTCCCCAACCCCCGCACCACACCTGCTGCTTCACCGACAACTCGCGCAATTTCTCGCATTTTTTGTACCGTATTGCTCGTTATCATCGCACCGTTTTCAGCAGCTTTTCCGCTTTCGCCAGCCAGTCGTTCAACATTATTCGTTTTTTCTGCCCCCAGCGAAAGTGCATGAACCATCGCACCCACCGAATCGGCAACAAGTGTGGTTTGTTGCGCTTGATCGTCGGCTGTGGAGGCAATTTGGTGTGCGGCAGTGCTGACGTGTTCGGCGATTTCGCCCGTTCTGGCGACGGTTTCTTGTACTTGTCCCACTAAATTATTCATTTTTTGGATTGTTATATTGATATCTTGGGCGAGTTTGTTGAGTATTTGTTGTTGATATGTATTTGCAATAACAACTGTCAAATCTCCTTCAGCAAACCGATGAATACCCACCAACATCTCTTCGACATTTGCTTGAAGAGATTGCTGCATCATCATTGCCCGTTCTTCTGCTGCTTGCGCACGCTCTTTTTCGTCTGCTATGCTTGCTAATGCCAATTCGACTTGCTGTTTCTGCTCTTCGGATTCATTTCTGGCTTTTTCGACTTCTTGCAAGGCTTGGTTTTTCGAGTTCTCAAAGAATGAGGCAAACATCGCTATCAACGCAAAGGCTCCAAGAGCGGAATTTATTGCGGTGATATATTTTTGACTCGGATCGGTCAGCATGGGTAATTGAATACCATTCATTTCTACGATGCCCAAGGCAACGCTATTGAGTGCCATGACTATTGTCCAACCAATTCCCCCTTTTCTGCCGATAAAAAAAAACGCGCTCAAAATCCCGCATGGCATCCACAACAAGGACGATGCGAAACTTCCACCTGTTGTCCAACTTAAATAGCCCATGAGCCATGCAAATAAGAATGCAAGGCTGTGACCTGCCGCCCGCACGGAGGCAGTTTGGCGCAAAAGTGTGATGGTGAGCGCTGCTTGAAGCCCTCCAATCAAAATTGCGATTGTGCCTTGGGGATTTTTCGATTGGAAATAGGTGAGCGGAGCATACACTCCGGCAAAGATAACGGCATAAACAAGAAAAGCAATAATCAAGCGGGCTTTGCGGGCTTCTTCTTTATCAGAAAGCAATAGCTCTGGAACTTGACGACGAATAAATTCGGCAAGAGCGTTCATAATTTCTCCTACAATATCAAAAAAAATAGCGTGATGATACGGCATCGGTGGTTTCTGCACTTCAAACGCCGAAAAGATACGAAATTTTGCAACAGCACGACAAATTTTTATTCTGATAGCTAACGAAAGAAATCTGTTAAATGACTTAAAATCTGATGTGTAAGGTTGTGGACAGAATTGTTGTCATGCTTAGACAGACTCAACATGAGTTTTGAAGCGCTCTTCAACCTGTATCTGAACTCACAGACTAGTTTTCAATATCATCACCCACCAATTTCCGACATCGAATCAAACCCCACCGTCGCGTGTGTGTGGCGTTCCGCCTCGAATCCATCCCGAAAACGATTCGTCACCGACCGAATGAGTGCTTCGGAAAGGTCTTCATCGCTTGCGCCGGAGCGCATCATGGTTTTGAAATTGAGAACACCATTGTCGTAAAGGCAGGTTTTAAGCGTTCCTTTTGCCGTGATGCGAATGCGATTACACGCCCCGCAAAATGTCCGCGAAAAGCCAGCAATGATACCGATTTTCCCTTCATATCCCTGAATCTGGTAGAGGTCTGCTGTTGCCGTATTATCCGCTTTGCCGAGCGCCATCATTGTCGGGAATGCGGTTTTAAGCGTTGTGAGAATTTTATCATGTGTCCAAAGCAACGTTGGAAATTCGTGTGTACCGCCATTAAACGGCATTTCCTCGATAAAGCGCATCGTGAATTGTTTTGATTGAGTTTGTTCACTCATTGCAATAACGTCATCTGTATTTTTGTTTTCCATGATAACCGCATTAACACTGAGTGGAATGGCACTGGCTGCAAGCGCCTCGAATGTTGCGTGGACGGCAGCAAATTCATCTCGCCTTGTGAGGTCGCGGAAGCGCTCTGCATCGAAAGTGTCCATACTCAAGTTGATCGATGCAATGCCCATTTTTTGCAGTTCAGGAATATGCGGCTCCGTTAAAACGCCGTTGGTGGTAATATGCACTTCCTCGATACCGCTTGTTTCCTTGATGCGCCAAAGTAAATCCATAATACCACGCCGCACAAACGGCTCCCCACCTGTGATGCGCACTTTGCGAATACCCTGTGCGGCGCATACCCCCACAAGCCGCATGATTTCGTCATCGGTAAGCAGTTCTTTTGTTGGCAAAAAACGCATATTCTCTGGCATACAGTATGCGCACCGCAAATTGCAACGGTCCGTCACCGCAAGCCGCAAATAGGTAATGGGGCGATTGAAATTATCCACAAGACCACTGGAAAACGTTGCACTGTCAACGTTTTCGCGGTCGAAAGATGAAATGACGGGTAATTGCATAAATTCCGTTTGGATGATGGCAGGAAGATTGCTAATATAGCAAGAAATTACGCGGCTTACACAGTTTTTTTGTAATTGTTCACGTCTCAGGCACTTTCACTCGTTCGCCCCCTTGATAAAGGGGGAACGGGGGATTAAACGGTTCAACACCGCTTCAAATCAATCATTATGCGTGAAAAATCCCCCGTTCCCCCTTTGTCAAGGGGGCGAATACGACACCGTTCTGTGTATCTGACCCGATTACGTTTTTTACTAACGCCCTACAAGCAATGAGCATCAATCCCCTTTCATTTACTTCAGAAGAGCATGAGCGATATAGCCGTCATCTGCTCTTGCCGGAAGTTGGCTTCTCTGGGCAGGAGCGCCTGAAAGCCGCACGAATACTGGTTGTGGGAGCGGGAGGTTTGGGCAGCCCCGCAGCACTCTACTTGGCAGCGGCGGGAATAGGAACGCTGGGCATCCTTGACAACGACACGGTGGAACTCTCGAATTTGCAGCGCCAAATCCTCCACACAACGGATTCTGTCGGAGGCAGCAAGGTTTTGTCAGCAGTAGAGCGCCTTTCTGCGCTGAATCCTCACGTCATTATCCACCACCACACAACACTGCTCTCCCGCGATAATGCGTTGGAAATTCTGCAACACTACGACGTTATCATTGACGGAACGGATAATTTTGCGACACGCTATCTGGTAAACGATGCTTGTGGGCTTTTGCGAAAGCCGCTTGTTTACGGCAGTGTCTTTCGGTTCACGGGGCAAGTAAGTGTTTTTGATGCTGCCAAAGGCGGATGTTATCGGTGTTTGTACCCTGCGCCCCCACCGCCGCATCTTGTTCCGAACTGTGCCGAAGGCGGCGTTTTGGGCGTTTTGCCGGGAATTATCGGTACACTGCAAGCCGCAGAAGCGCTGAAAATCGTTCTGGAAATCGGCGAAACCCTGCACAGGCGATTGCTGCTTGTCGATGCGCTCACGATGCAATTCTCCACGCTTGCTTTCCCTCACAACCCGCATTGTACCTTGTGCGGAAGCCAGCCAACAGTAACGAAACTCCAAGATTACGAAACATTCTGCAACCCATTTTCGCCCCAAAGCAGCACATTTGCGGACGAGTGGACGGCAGAAGAAGTACGGCAGCACATCGGAGAAATAACACTCATTGATGTCCGCGAAGCGCATGAACGCTTCATTTCAGCGATTGAAGGCAGCGTACACATTCCACTCGGCGACGTTGCGGCACGAATCAGCGAAATCCGTGTATTGAAGCGCCCGATAGTGTTCCACTGCGCATCAGGCAAACGCAGCGCTGAAGCACTCAATATTGCACGACAGAACGGCATTGAAGCACGACATCTCAAAGGTGGCATCAATGCGTGGTAATTACTGAGAACAATCAAAGGTATTCTATTAAGGTTGTGGACATAAATAAACTGCATCATTCTGTTTGAACTGCGAAGGCTGAAAACTCAATGGTCAAACGGGAGCCAAAGG
>JAAFHM010000459.1 GCA_013298375.1 Ignavibacteria bacterium
ACGGGATGGCGTGAGTACGGCATTCCTCAAAGCGGTGCGGCGGATTTGATTTCGTTTCGTCTGGCAAATATTCTCGTTGGAAATTTAAGTAATGATGCGGCTTTAGAGATACTTTGGGGCAAAGCAACGATGCGGTTCGAGCAGAATACCGTGATTTCCTTGACCGGCGCAACAACGAGTGCTGAAGCGTATTGGGGAGATAGCGTCGTATCTGTGCCGATGAATCGTCCATTTTACCTTGTCGCCGGAACAACACTTGTTTTGCATGGCGCACGGCGTGGGTTGCGTACGTATTGTGCTGTTGCGGGTGGAATTGATGTGCCACTCGCGCTGGGGAGCCGCAGCACGTATAGCCGCGCGGGTTTGGGCGGAATGGCGGGACGGGCATTGGCTAAGGGCGACCGATTGTATTTTGGGAAGCCTTCGGCGCTTGGGGAGCGTATTACTGCTGGGTTGTTGCGTACTATTTCCCAGCGTCATCTTGTCGAAGGCACGATTCCCACACGCATCACCCGCCCGACGGCAGCGTTTTTGCACTCTTCAGCCGCCGGACGGGAAGAGTTTTTCGACCTTTTTCAGGATAGTCACACGCAAGAGGCGCGTAAGCGCACAGTCACACGTTTGCAGCTTTTCCAAAACTTCTTGTCCTCGTTCTTTGCAACGTTGCCGCACTCACTCTCGCTTTCGGAGCATATTGCTAGTGGAAAGCCTGTAAAATTGCGAGTTGTGCGCGGTGGAGAATATGATACATTGAGTGAAGTCAGCAAGCGTCGGCTTTTTGGTGAAGAATTTCGCATATTGCCTAACTCGGACAGAATGGGTATGCGATTGTGTATGACGGCGGGGCAAGGTTTGGAGCGGGTTACGGAGGAGCAGATTGTTTCCCGTGCTGTTCTGCCCGGCACGGTGCAGCTTCCGCCAAGTGGAGAGCCGATACTGCTCCTTGCCGATGCGCAGACGACGGGCGGGTATCCTGTTGTGGCGCACGTTTGCAGTGTGGATTTGCCAAAAGCAGCACAGATGCGTCCAAATGAAACCCTAATCTTTGAAGAAATTGCTCTGGAAGAGGCGCAAAAATTGTATATTGAGGCGGAGCGCTGGCAAAAAAGCCTTGAAAAGCGCCTACAAACGTGGCTTGTCTGCAACCTTGCGTGATGTCTTTTGTTCTATGCACTTTTGATTTTCTTATGTTCTCCAACCTCCGATCGCATAAAACCTCAGCTTTAGCTGTCAAACCCATGATTGACCTCAACTGTGATGTGGGGGAAAGTTTCGGTGCGTACAGCATCGGCAATGATGATACGCTGCTTAAACTGGCAACATCGGTCAATATCGCTTGTGGTTTTCATGGTGGCGATGCAGCCGTGATGCGGCGTACCGTTGCACTTGCTATCAAATACGGCGTGGCTATTGGTGCGCATCCCGGGTTGCCTGATTTGGCGGGCTTTGGGCGGCGTACGATGAATGTTTCCCCGCAAGAAGTCTATGATATGGCGATTTACCAAATTGCGGCGCTGGAAGGTTTTGTGCGGGTTGCGGGCGGCAGAATGTCTCACGTCAAACCACACGGAGCGCTCTACAATATGTTGGCAGCGCGTGAAGACTTATCGCAAGCATTTGTGCGGGCTGTGGCAGACTTTGATAGGTCGTTGATTGTGGTGGGTTTGGCGGCAAGTATTTTTGTGCAAGTAAGTCTGGATGCGGGATTGCGGGCAATGCATGAAGCATTTGCCGACCGCACCTATCAACCCGATGGCTCGCTTACCCCACGCACCCGTCCCGATGCGCTGATGAAATCCACCGGAGAAGCAGCCGCGCAAGCGGTGGGAATAACTCTGCACCAACGCGCTTTTGCCACCGATGGCTCGGAGTTGCGTGTGAATGCCGATACTATCTGCCTTCACGGAGATTCGCCCCACAGCGCTAGATATGCTCGTGCGGTAGTACGCGCCTTGAAATCTGCCGGGGTCGAACTTCGCCCGTTTTCCTTGCAACGATAATTTTTGCTATTTTTTCTCAAACCCTGATGAAATCTCTCCTCGCGCTTTATGCCGCTATTGCACTTTATTATTCTCTCTTTTCTGCCAATCTGCTCCAAGCACAGACGACAAGCGCTGTCTGGACAAGAACTACCTCGCCGCCGCCGCGTATTACCGGTATCGCTGCGATGGCAGAAACGGTGTGGATTTCCACCGAAAGCGGCGCTTATACGCTCTCCGGCACACAGTCAACATGGACGTTTCAGCCATCCATACCTCCCGGACGCTTGATGCAATCAAGTACGACGGAGATTCTCTCCATCGGTGCGCAAGCATGGGTATTGCCCGTTACGGCTTCGTTTTGGCGCACCTCCACGAATGCCGCACACACGGCTTTAGCGCAAAATCTTCCACGCAGTATTCCTGCCGTCACGCAAGCAACCGTGCGGATGCCGGAGGGGTTCGATGTACTTGCTACAAGCGGCGACATTGCGATTCGGAAAGGCGAATTTGAACGCCCAGTCTTCTCGCTCTTGGACGGTCGTGCGAGGATTATCGGTATGGTACGCTCTGGAGGGCGTTTGTACTGCGCAACAGAGCGTGGGGTCTTGTGCGGCGAGGTTGTCACTGGCGAAAAAGCAAACCCTTTGGAACTTCTTCCCCGAACGCGCATCATCTGGAAACACTGTAACGACGGGCTTCAGAGCATGGTGGACAATTTTCAGGTGGTGGGAAATCGTGCGCTCGTGCAAAATGCGTGGTTCGCTCCGCGCTTCCGTGAGTCCGATTGGCAGTTTATTGCCGATGACTCATTGCGGTTACTGCTCAATGTTCCAACACGTGATTCTGCCTTGCTTGCGCTGAGTTCGAGAATGCTTTTGCGGTCAAGAGATTGGGGAAAAAACTGGTCGAATGGGGGAGCGGCGCTACCCGGCACCATGCGCTGGTTTGCAGATGTGCGCCAAAGAAGCCTTACGCAGTGCTTTGTGGAAACAACGGAAACGCTGACGCTCTTCGCCCAAGACACTGCCTTGCGAACACTCGGGCCAACACACGTTGTGGAATCCCGAGACGGCGGCTTGACGTGGCGACAGCAGGAAATACGCGGCTTGCCGGATAATGTTGCGTTAAGCGGCATCATTCAAAGCCCACGTGGAAGCCTGTTTGCACGGGACGGCGTGTTTTCGCGGACGGCGCTTTTTCGCTCTAATGATGGCGGCAAAACATGGCAAACACTCGCTATTGGGCGTGTGCCAGAGATGCTGGCAGTACATCCGACAACGGGAACGCTGCTCATAAGCGGTTCTCCGCCGATGCGCTCCGACGACAATGGCACAACGTGGACAGCAGCGCAGGGCTTACCCTTCCGCACAAGCGGGCGCTTCGAGGGCAGAACTGAAGCGGCTTTCAGTACGAATAACGTTGTTGTCTTGAATGTTCAGGGTGTAGGTGGTTTCCGTTCCAACGACGGCGGGCGCACATTCTTCCGCCAAGCAATGCCGACCCAAAACCTCTACCGACTACGCTCTGCGCCGAGTGGCGAGGTTTTTGCGTTTGGAGCCGACACGACGAGCGAACGTGCAAGAACCTTGCTGTGGAGTTCGCTGAATGGCGGTGCGACGTGGGATCGCTTGGAGACTGGTTTTCCCGACCAACCTTCGTTTTTGCTGACGGATATTGTTGCCGGAAGCGACAGTGCGGTTTATGCGCTTACTACGCACGGAATGTTCCGGCTTCAGCGCCGCACTACGCTCCAAAAGGCGTTTCAGAAGGTTGCTTTGCTGACAAGTGTTCAAGAACGCGGTGCAGTTTCTTTCGTGCAGTTTGCCCCAAATCCCGCACAACATATCGCTTCGCTTACCTTTATTCTGCCCGCACCAGCTTTTGTGCGGTGCGAAGTGGTGAATATGCTCGGTGCAAGTATGGGCGCGGTGTTTGAGGGAGAACTACCGGGCGGCGAACAGAGGCTTTCGCTGAATGTGGCAACTATGCCGAGCGGTCAGTATGGATGCCGTTTGACGGTAATTCCTTCCGTTGGACAGCCTACGCTTTCGACTACTCCTTTTCTTGTCCAACGATGACGACACCACTACCACAACGCGCACAGGAACTGGCTGGG
>JAAFHM010000611.1 GCA_013298375.1 Ignavibacteria bacterium
GGAAAATCCGAAGCTCTTACAGCGTTTGACTGCTTTCCCGTGGATTCGACAGCATCAAAACAAGCAAAAAAGAAAGCAAGCTATCGAAACTTAAATCAAAACGGTATTAATCGTACCAAAATTGACGGTGGTGGGATTCAAGATTTCGATTTCGGGACGAACGCCCTTGCCCGCGACTGCCAATTCAATGGATGGCGCACTTGGTTCCGATGATGTGTGCCGAATTACTGCGCTGAGGTCATTGGTGCTGCTTGGGCAGTACCGCACCCAGACTTGTGCCGAGCGCCTTCCGTTCACGCGAGAGAAAAAGACCGATTGGCAAGCACTCGAAAATGGTCCGTTGGGTCCGACGAGCGAAATTTGCATATCGCCGGAAGGATCGGGGCAAATACTGGTCAGTTGCGAACCAATCCCGCCAATCGGAAAGACGACGTAGGACAGCGTTTTGCACGTGCCAACGGGAACCCCGCCGAAATCCAGTGAATAGGTGTTCAAATCTACTTGCGGATATTCTCCTTCGCCTTCGACGATGAGGTTTATTGTCGGCACTTCGGGGTTGCTATTTTGCAGCATCCCATTTTTAATACCGACCGTTGCGGGAGAAAACTGCGTATAGACATTGAACCGCCCCGAAACATTTGTCGGCACCGTGAGCGGTGTTGTGCTGAAAGGCGCATTGCCCGTTAGGGAAACCGCAAACCCCGTCGGCGGCGTGATAGTGATGGTGCGGGTTGTGAGATTTCGGTAATTGACCCGGTACGCCATTGTTGCGGTGCTGCTTGGCGCAACGGCACCAAAATTGAGACTCAAGGTCGAAGTGCTGATGCTTGGCGGCGAACTGGCTCCACTGACCGTTGCCACAGCATTCGTGCTTCCGGCGGTATGGGTCACGCTGCCCGCGAGTGCGCCATTGGCGGACGGAGAAAAGCGAAGGCGAATATCGACTTGGTCAATCGTTGCGCGGGTGGTAAAGATGACGGGCGATGCCGTGAAGGGCGCACCGCCCACGGAGATTTCGCATTGGGCGGGCGGCGTGATGCTGACGCTGGCGGTGGTGAGGTTGTAGCAGTGCATCGTGTAACGGCGCGTGCGCGAGGTGTTCAGCGCGACATCGCCAAAATTGATGGTTGCCGAAGAAACGGTGAGGATGCCGGGATGGAGGACGACGGCGGGCGGCGTAATATCGTTTGTGCGCCCCGTTGCCGAAGCGGAAGCCCCGTAGGTGCGGGTAGTAATGCCGGAGCCGTTGAAGGAATAGACCAAAAACGTGTAGTTCGTGTTTGGCATAAGTCCCGTGATATTGACACTTGTTCCCGTGCCATCATAGACTACTTGCCCTGAAAAGGGTGGTGTGGGCGTAGCGGTAAAAAGAGGATTAGCGGCATAACTCTCGCCGTTTTGTGGGCTGCCCGTAGCGGGAGCCGTGCCTTCTACGGCAACAACGGTGTAACCTGCAGGCGCGTTGGTAGGCGGTACCCACGAGACGGTGTAGCCTGTGCCATTCTGGGCTTGATTCGTGAAGTTGATAGCGGCTACGGGGTCGGCTGGCGGAATGACCGACGCAGAAGCAGAGCCAGAAAGAGAGTTTGCGGGCTGCCCACCAACAGTTGCAAATATCCCGCCCATATAGACAATATCATTTTGGAAGGCAAATGCGTTGACCATGGGGTTTACGTCGCCCTGAATGGCGGGTGCAAATGGCAGCAACGAGCCATCATTGGGGTTGAGCGCCGCCGCGTAGGTGCGTGGTTGTCCGTTCACGGCGGTAAAACCTCCGCCGACATAGAGAATATCGTTATTGATAGCCAACGAATAGACAATCTGGTTTGCGGAGATATTCATGGGTAGTATTCTCCCCGTTGCGGCATTAAGGGCGACTAAATTTCGATAGACATATTGCGGCAAGGCGTTTTCATCAAGGAGCGAGCCGCCGACAAAGAGTTTGTCCCCATAAACAGCAAGGGCTGTAACCCTAAACCCGTAGCTTAGTCCATCATTGGTTGCAAATCGCGGTAGAATCATACCGCTTGCGGCATCGTATGCCCTGATACTACCTTGGCGACCAACATAGACTACGCCATTGCCAACAGCCAGCGAGAGCGCTTCACCACTGTTTGCGAGGGCAAGCGGGGTGTTATTACTGGCATCAAAAATTCCGACCCCATAAAACTGAGGTTCGGATTCTTTGAAACCTACGCAATAGATACGATTGTTGGTTGCCACGAGATTTTCGGTTAATCGCCCGAAGCCTTGATAAAAAGGGTTGGTTGTCCCCATAAACTCATTCGGATACCACGACGTGAGCGTACCCGATGCCGCGTTGATGGACGCTAAACCGAAACGCGGTACTCCGTTAATGTAGGAAAATGACCCGGCAAGATAGAGGATGCCGTTTTCCATAGCGAGTGCTTTGATGATGACGGAACTTGGATTAGGCGCAAATCCGTCAATAATAGTCGGATTCCATGCTCTATCCACGAGTCCACTCGGCAGAATGTGTGCCAATCCAGGGCGTGAAACCTGAGTGC
Organism: Ignavibacteria bacterium; assembly: GCA_013298375.1. GTDB lineage: Bacteria > Bacteroidota > Ignavibacteria > Kapaibacteriales > UBA4661 > PH2015. The sequence goes on from JAAFHM010000611.1 coordinate 2,529, forward strand.
CGGAAGGTTTTTCAGTGAGTACGGAAAATCCTCCACCGATAAAAAGACCACCACTGCCGTCGGGGATGATGCTTCGTACCTGACCATTTGCATCAGGCAAATTTTGGGCGAAAAGAGGCGCATACCCCCCCCAATAAGTACATATAAAACAACAAGATACAGCGAAATATTTCGCAAAGCAGTATGCCATGTTTGCATACACAAAGCTCCTTTTTTGGAATAATAGAAAGAAAACGCACCCGAAAAACGAGAAGTGATTGATGGATGGGAACACAAGGAAGACCACCACAAACCCGCATTGACCCTCGCTCAGACAGAATGCACGATGATTTTGTGAGAATGTGTACGCAGTCAGGTTTCGTGCGAGGGTCTGCCTTCTTCGGCAGGCTCTCGCTTTCGCACCGAATCCTTTCGCACCAGATCGAGAGCCTCGCTCAAGGCAGCGAGACCCTCGTACCTAACCAGATACAAGAACGGTGCAAAACTACG
>JAAFHM010000462.1 GCA_013298375.1 Ignavibacteria bacterium
TGGATGTTCGCCAGACCAAGCCACAAGGCGATTGGAACGTTGTTATCAATGCCGGAAAGCAGGAAACCGCATGGGAAGCGTTGGCGTGGGCAAAAGAGGTCGAATCACTTGGGGCAGGAGAAATTTTACTGACCTCCATGGACAACGATGGCACAAAATCAGGGTTTGCATTGGAAATTACGCGGAGGATTGCACAATCTCTGAGCATTCCTGTCATTGCTTCCGGTGGTGCTGGGACAATGCAACATTTTAGCGATGTTCTGCGTGATGATGCCGGATGCGGTGGGGCTGACGCAGCATTAGCGGCAAGTTTATTCCATTTTGGCGAGTTGGAAATTCCCGCTTTGAAGCGCTTTTTGCGGGATGAGGGGTTGAGTATGCGCATAGAATAATCACGGCGATCGACACAGCCCGAGCAATGAATGTTATTCGTCAGGGTTTAGCCCCAAGGCGCGGAATTTATCAGCTAGTTTTTCGGCGCGCAGTTTGGCTTCTTGCGCCTTGCTACGGGCTTTCTTTGCATCATTACGGGCTGCCGTTGTGGCTTCTGTGCCTGTCGGAATAACGCTACCATCGGAGTTGAAGCCATGCCCCTTGCATTTCGGCATATTCGCCTTTCCATAGCATTCAGCCTAGTTGTCAGTTGTAGCGTTGAAAAATACGACTCAGACAAGCGCACAAACTCGTCGCCTGTACGAATAAAGGCGCGGAGCGTTTCCAAACCGTACTGCTCCGATGGGTCATAGACGATGTAAATCTGTATAATTTCTATTCTAATTTGTCGGTGTAATTCTTTTTCTTTCCACGCCCTTCAACCCTTGATTTATGGAGCATCTTTGGTCGCCTTGGCGCTCGCAATACATCGAAACATTCAGCAACACTACGCCAAAAACAAGCGAATGTTTTCTGTGCGATGCGTTTTATCAGCCACAGCGCGATGCGGAATTGCTCGTTGTGGCGCGGCGTGAGCGCTGTTTTGTGATTATGAACCGCTTTCCCTACAATAGCGGGCATATCATGGTCGTTCCGAACCGTCATTGCGGCGAGTTGCGCCTTTTGAGCGACGATGAATTGATGCTGCTTTTTCGCACCGTCCGCGAGGCGGAAGATGTGCTGCACAAGGTCTTTAAGCCGCACGGAATCAATGTTGGACTGAATTTAGGGAGCGCAGCCGGAGCAGGCGTACCGTCCCATCTCCACGTCCATTTGGTACCGCGTTGGAATGGCGATGTGAATTTTATGCCTGTGCTGGCAGACATCAAAATTGTCTCAGAGCGCCTTGAGGACACGTATCAAAAACTTACGCAGGGTTTTGAAGCGAGCGCCGCCGCATGAAATCTTACTACAACACCAATACCGCATCCCAACAGGCTTCCGACCGTCTTCAACCACGCAAAGACCTTGGGCAAAATTTTTTACGCGACCCCAACATTGCCCGCAATATTGTTCGCTCAATGGATATTGCTGAAACCGATACCGTACTGGAAATTGGTCCCGGCGAAGGCGCACTCACGGCTCTTCTGCTTGATTCTCCGGCAAAGCATATTGTGGCAGTCGAATACGATGCGAGGGCGGTTAAATTGCTGGAAAAGCGCTTTGCAACTGCTGTGGCGGCGGGGCGCTTGCGTATTATTCACAGCGATATTTTGGCATTGTCATTGGAAACCATAGTTGATGCCGCGCAAGCGAGTAATGGTGAGGTTTTGAAGATTGTGGGAAATATTCCTTACTACATCACCAGCGATATTCTTTTTTGGGTATTTAACGAATGGGCAAAGCAAGAATTGAGGAATGAAGCGGTTGGTGGGCTATTGCTAACAAAAACAGTTATTATGATGCAAAAAGAGGTCGCCCAGCGTATTGCCGCAAAACCTCGCACGAAGGAGTATGGTATTCTGAGTGTCGCATCGTTACTTGTTTCTGCACCGAAATTGCTATTTCACGTCTCGCCGCAGTGCTTTTTTCCACCGCCGAAGGTAACATCATCAGTGGTCGAATTTTCGATGAAACGGGGCGCGGCGGCGGCAAATACATTTCGTGCCGTTCATCCGTTTGTGCGCGTGGCATTTAATCAGCGTCGCAAAGTCTTGTCGAATGCGCTTTCCAGCTTGTTGCCGAAAGAGCGCCTGCCAGAGATTCTTACTGCTGCCGAAACGCGCAAAATTTCGTATTTTCGTTCTCGCGCTGAAGAACTTTTGCCGGAGGATTTTGTGCGATTGCATGAGTTTATCCGCGAGTTTCAGTGAATACAAGTCCATACATCGGGCAGCAATTTCGTTTTTTCATTTTTCATTGTTCAAACCATGTCCAAAGCCCCACCACTCCATCGCGAACAGCCCACACCGCCAGACTATAAAAATCGTCCACAAAAAAGCGTTGCACAAAACCGCAAAGCACGGCATGACTACTTCATCACCGATACGATTGAAGCAGGAATCATGTTGCAAGGCACAGAGGTCAAGTCGCTTAGGGCGGGCAAATGCAATTTGCAAGACAGCTACGCCATGTTTGAGGGCAAAAAAGATGAAGCACCGGAATTATTCGCACTCGGCATCCACATCAGCCATTACGAACAGGGCAACATCAACAATCACGTTCCCGTGCGCCCACGCAAGCTCTTGCTGAAGCGGAGTCAATTACAAAAACTCTACGTGCGGGTGCAGGAAAAAGGCGCTGCTCTTGTGCCGCTTGCGGTGTATTTTTCGGGTCCGTACGCAAAAGTCGAACTCGGCATTGCTAAAGGAAAAGCAAAATATGACAAACGCGAATCCATCAAACAACGTGATGCAGAGCGCTCCATGCGGCGCGGGCGCGATGATTGATGCCACAACAACGACCAATTCTCTCTTCCTCCTCCTTGACAACACCATGACCATTCTTCTTACCTCCGGCGACCCCAACGGCATTGGGCTGGAAGTTTGTATAAAAGCGCTCATGCGGCTTGCTCCAAAGGTTCACGGCGTACATTTTCGTCTAGCAGTGAATCCCACGCTTTTCGATGAATATTGCCGCTTGTTGCAATTCCCCGTCAATCGCACCGCCACTGGCTTTGTGGTCAATGGGCTGGAATGTACGATTGTACCGTGTCTGGCGGATGCTGCACTGGAACTCGGCGTGGAATCGCGCTCAGGAGGCGTACAGGCATTGGAATCCTTAGAAATTGCCGCCAGAGAACTCCGCGATGGTAGTGCCGATGCGGTCTGCACGATGCCTGTCTCAAAACACGCCTTGTACCTTGCCGGAGCAACTTTCCCTGGACAAACCGAATTTTTTGGAGAGCGCTTCAGCACTGAGAGTCCTGGCTCATCAGGCAAACCCTTGATGATTCTCGCCACCGAAGCCGCCGAACTTGACCCCAAGCACTCTCCGGTGCGTGTTGGGCTGGCAACGGTGCATATTCCCTTGCAGCGCGTGGCTTCATCATTGAGCGAAGGGCTTGTTTTAGAGCGATTAACCGCCATGAATACCGCATTGCGTCAGGATTTCGGCATTGCCGCACCACGCATTGCTGTTTTGGGGCTTAATCCTCATGCCGGAGAGCGGGGCGCACTCGGCAACGAGGAAACGACGATTATTCATCCTGCCTTGGAAGCCGCACAGAATCTGGGCATTGACGCACGCGGAGCATTTCCCGCCGATGGCTTTTTTGTGCACGGCGAATTTCGCCGCTACGACGGCATTCTGGCAATGTACCACGACCAAGGCTTAATACCGCTTAAACTCTTGGCTGGCGGCGGTGGGGTCAATTTTTCGGCGGGTTTGCCTATTGTGCGGACTTCACCTGACCACGGAACAGCCTTCGGGCTTGCGGGCAAGGGCATTGCCCACGAAGGTAGCACAGTCGAAGCGATAGAAATGGCAATCGCCATCGTCCAAAACCGCAAGAAATCAGGTGTTTTCCCTGTATTCCCCTAAACATCCATGAATCGTTCTGTCTTATTCGCACCCAACAGTTCTCTTGCGCAACTTTTCCGATGGAGTCTTCTCGGAGCCTCTTCATTCCTTGCATTGCTGGCAATCTTGTCCCTTCTTTTTCCGCTTCGCACCGATATTCCGTTTGCACCGATTGTTACCGCCCGCGA
>JAAFHM010000121.1 GCA_013298375.1 Ignavibacteria bacterium
CCCGTGAGTCCCTGTGCGATGTTGGAGCGAGGGGACAACATCTGCCCAATAATGCAAAATCCCCCCAGCCACGCGGGGAAGCCATTCTTGGGCAAGGTAGGCGGTTGCTTCGCGGTCAACGACGTGCATCGGGGAGGAGCAGGTAATCAATTTTCCCGTGCGATATTTCCGCAATGCTGTTTCAATCATATCCGCACCAGTACGAAATTCCGCACTGTTAATTTTACCAGTCCAAATAGCACAGACGCTGTACAAATCTGGTGCATAGTAGAGAGCTAAATTTGTTGTTTTGTGAAGGAGTTCCATGATGAACAATAAAAAGAGTCCAGAAAACAACATTGGAGAGAGGAGCCAATGACACTGAAAGAGTTATATTTGGGCTTGCCTAGGTGCATTCATTCAAAGGAGCAGTATGACTGCCAATAAATTTTTTCGTTTAGAAGGCATCAATTGAGAGGAGATAACTAAAGATACGAAAGGAAATCTTCATTAGCAATAGAAAACGTATCCCGCTACAATGACGAGAAAAAGCATTCAGAGGTTTCATCGTATTGGGCAAAATCTCTTCAAATAGGCAATAATGCACTTCCAGAGCTGCACAGTTTTTTGTATATTGCCGCCTGATAAAAAAGCAATCATTTTTCTTTACAGTAAGCCGTCAGAGGTGTTTATGAATGAAACAATGGAAATACTAATTTCCGGTTTTGACGAGCAGCTAACAGCGATGTACGCGGAAAAAGAGCAGTTAGAAAATGCTCTCGGTATTTCGAGCGCTGATGATATTATTCTGATGGTCAGATCGTTGGAAGAGCAGTTGAACGCTCTCTATGCGGATGCAGGATAGGCGTATTCGAGATAATTTCTTTTCACCACCTTTTCACGATATGGAGATCACCATGAACAATAGTTTTGTTCCCGAAAGTATTTTCCAACAATTATCCTCCCTAGCACGCACCGTAGCTGATGCACAAGACTTTGGTATTGTTAAAGTTGACGATGCCGGAGTGGTTCAACTCTATAATAAGTATGAATCAGAATTAGCGGGTGTTGCTCCCAAAGATGCCGAAGGCAAAAACTTTTTCACCCAAGTTGCTCCCTGTACGAATAATCGCCTGTTCTACGGGCGCTTCAAAGATGGCATTAATGCAGACAAACTTGATGTGGCGCTTCCCTACACCTTCACCTACAAGATGCGCCCAACCAACGTACAAATCCAAATGTACCGCGATAGCGCAACGAAGACCAATTGGGTCTTTGTGAAAAAACGCTAACGCCTCCCCCGTACCCCCCAAGAAAACAAGAAGCGGCGTTGGAAACATTCCAACGTCGCTTTTTTGCTACTGATAATATGCTACTGGTACCGCTCAATAAATTCCTTGACGACACTATCCTCACTGGCGCGTAATTCATCCGCCGTACCAAAAAACCGCACCGTTCCTTGCTCTAGCATTGCCACCGTGTGGGCAATTTTGTACACCGAAAACATATCGTGCGTAATCACCACGGACGTAACGGCAAGTTTTTGCGAAAGGTCACGGATGAGATTGTCTATCTGCTCGGAGGTTATTGGGTCTAAGCCAGTGGTGGGTTCGTCGTAGAGGATATATTCGGGGTTGCCGACAAGCGCCCGCGCAACACCAACACGCTTGCGCATACCGCCGGAAAGGTCGGATGGCTTTTTATCGCGCAAAATAGCATACTCTTTTTCAAACAATGCCGAAACCGATGTTGCCTCGTCTGGCAGCAAACCGACTGCCGCCAGTACCCGCCGTGCCTCGCTGTCAAGGACTTCCTGCCGACGTTCCCCATGCTCATACAGGCTCAAGACGACATTTTCCCACACGGTGAGTGAATCGAATAGCGCCGCGCCTTGAAAAACGTACCCGATGCCGCGCCGCAAAGCAAAGAGATCTCTCCCCCGCAAGTGCCGTACTTCCTTGCCATTCACAAAAACTGTTCCTTGGTCTGGCTCCAATAACCCGACAATGTGCTTCAGAAGAACACTTTTGCCGCACCCGGAGCGCCCGATAACGCAGACGGTATCGCCAGCATTGATGGTTAAATCAACGCCGTTCAAGACCGATTTTGCGCCAAATGCTTTGTGTAAACCGCGAATCTCAATCATAAATGTTGAAAAAACGTGTCGGGGATTCTATTTATGCCGAAACAGCCTCCGGCGGCTTTTCCAGCAAAATCAAGCCTTTGGTCTGCTCCAAATGATAATTCATCTCCCAATCGGTGCGAAACAGCACCACTCTACGCCCTTGATCGTCGAAAGCATACGTCAATGTTGATGACGACGGCAGTATATCGCCGCCAATCCATCGTGTGCGCGTAAATGGCAGACGCTCCAAGATAATAAGTTCGTTGTACTCCGATTCCATGCGGGATTGAAAGACTTGTAATTGCAGTTCGCCGACCGCCGCAATCAAAGGAATCGGACTGGCTTGGGCATCGCTAAAAATCTGGATAACGCCCTCTTCGCCAAGCTGCTCCACGCCTTTGCGGAATGATTTCGAGAATGAGCCTGTTTTTGGAATAACCTTCGCATAAATTTCCGGCGCAAAGCGGGGAAACTGCGGAATCGTAAAATCCGAACCCGTCGAAAGTACGTCGCCAACGCGAAATACTCCCGGATTGGACAAGCCAATCACGTCGCCCGGAAACGCTTCGTCAATAATTTCACGGTCTTGCCCGAAAATCTGGAACGGATAGTTCAGTTTGACTTCTTTGCCAGAACGAAAATGCTTCGCCGTCATACCGCGCTCGAACTTGCCAGAAACAATGCGAAAAAACGCAATGCGGTCGCGGTGCGACTTATTCATATTCGCCTGCATTTTGTACATAAAGCCCGAAAAGAAGCCGCTTTCGGGCGTAATCACACCCGTCGAGGCGTTCATTCCTTGCGGTTCCGGCGCAAGGTCTATCAGACTTTGCAGGAAATTTTCCACGCCAAAATTGGTAATGGCACTGCCAAAAAAGACTGGTGTGATACGCTCTGCAAGGAAATCTTCTTGGGAAAATTGTGGCAGAACCACTTCGACCATTTCCAAATCCTCAATCAATTTTGCGTGTGCTTTTTCGCCTAGGGATGTTCGTATTTGTTCGTCGTGAACATCGGCAAGTCGCACTGGTGCTTTGAATCGCCCGCCGGTGGTGCGCTCGAAGAAGTGAAATTGCTTATCGGCACGTTCATATACTCCGCGAAAATCCTGCCCATCGCCAACGGGCCACGTCATGGGAACAGTCGTAATGCCCAAGACTTTTTCAACATTATCCAAAAGTTCAAACGGATTCAGCGCCGGTCTGTCCATTTTGTTGATAAACGTGATAATCGGGATTCCTCTATCTCGGCAAACCTTGAAGAGCTTGACGGTCTGCTCTTCCACGCCTTTGCCTGCGTCCAAGAGCATAATGGCGCTGTCCACCGCCATCAATGTTCGATAGGTGTCCTCGCTAAAATCTTGGTGTCCGGGGGTGTCGAGAATATTCAAAATAAAGTTGTCGTATTCCACACGAGCAGCACTCGACGAAACGGAAATCCCGCGCTGCTGCTCAATCGCCATCCAGTCCGAAACCGTTGCTTTGTGTTTTCCCACCATCACGTTTCCGGCGGAGCGGATTGCACCCGAATACAAGAGTAGTTTTTCAGTCAGCGTGGTTTTTCCTGCGTCGGGATGCGAGATAATTGCCAAGGTGCGGCGGCGCTTGATTTCGGGTTGGAGGTCGTTGGTCATGGTAAAAAGCTGAAAACAAAAGAATTGTGATAAGTATTCAAGTCAAACTATCTGTCAAAACTACATCGCATCAGCAATAACTGACTCTATCGGCATTTCCGGTGCTTCTTGTGCGGCGAGTTTTGCCGTGAGCCAATCATTAAAAAACATCATCATACTTGCCATGAGCGGTACTGCCATAAGCAAGCCCGCAATGCCCCAGAAATGCCCAAACATGAGCAAGGAAGCAATCATCACAAGCGGGTGCAAACCTACGCGCTGCCCCACAATACGGGGTTGCAGAACGTAATTGTCCACCAGATGCAGCGCCAGCACTGTTGCGGTGATAACACCCAACGAGAACATAATCGCATCGCCCGAACCCACCACAACAACCGTAATCAAACCAATAATGATGCTGGCAAACATCCCAATATACGGAATGGGATTCAGCAAGCCACACACCGTGCCGATAACGCCTGCGTAAGGAATCCCGCTCACAAAGAAAATGATACTCGAAAGCGTACCAATCATCAATGCCGCTATTGCTTGTCCGCCGATATATGCCTTGACGATAGCATTGATGCGGCGCAGATCGAAAAGTAGTTTTGCGTTGTTTCCACTCAGAACCTTCACGATAAAAATTTTGAGTTTGTCGAAATCTTTGGTGAAATAAAACATCAAAATCGGCGTGAGAATCACGTTCACAACTTGCGTTGCCACATCGGAGAGACTACTTAAAAACGACAGTAATGTCCGCAGAATAAGGTTGAATGAGCCTTCCAAGCGCGGCACAAGTTCACGTTGAATAAGTTCGCGGGTTTGAGGCGAATTTAAGCCATAGCTGGAAAGGAGACGGAAAAACTGGCGACTTTCCAGATAATTCGTTGCGCGGGTAATAAGCGTGGACATTTCGCGTATAATATCATTCAGTTGCGCCAAAATAATCGGAAAGACAAACACCACAACCGCCGCAACAAGGCTGATAAACGCGACCACCAGCAAGCCCGCCGTAAGCCAACGCGGAAAACGTTTGCGCTGCAAAAAAACGACAATCGGCTCGAACAAATACGCAAAGACAAACGACACAAAAAATGGCGCAAAGAGACTTCCCACCTCGCGGAAAAGCCAAACCGTAAAGGTCAGGCAGAGCAGTACCATCATCCGCCGAACATGAACCGATTCATTCCGAAAGGGAAAAAGCAAAAAGACCGATGATGCAAACAGTACAAACGGACTTGCTGCAAGCTGCGTCATCACCAAAAAAGAGCCATACGCCACAAAGAATGCGGCGGCAATGACAAAAACCAAAAATGGTGATGATGGGAAGTTTTTTAGAAGATTCATGCCTGAGAGGAAGTGACGGGTAAGGGAGCCGGAGGCGTTGTTATTCTTTGTCGTTTCTTCTTTTCGGTGGAACGAAAAAGCGGCATTGAGGCTGAGTAGCTCTCAACACCGCTTCAAATCATGCTTCGAGAAATTGAGGGGTAAAGAATGTCGCTGTTTTTGTCTTCGTCATCCTTTACCCTTCATTCGTTCATGCTGCTACTTCTTCTTTTGCGCAAAACTCGTCGAACATTCCTTTGACGGCTTCAGCAATAGATTCCGGCATTCTGCCTTCGATATGATGACGGTGGATAACCGCCACAGGCTGACCATCTTGGAAAAGCGCCATAGAGGGCGATGACGGCGGGATGCCTTGCAAATATTTTGAACGAAGATGCTGGACGGCTTCGGTGTCCTGCCCAGCAAAGACCGTTACAAGACGGTCTGGCAAAACATCGTTTTTCAAAGCCATTGTTGCAGCCGGGCGTGCGCCACCGGCAGCACATCCGCAAACAGAGTTGACAACGACAAAGGTTGTTCCCTGCTGCGAAAGAGTGCTGTCAACAGCCTCCGGCGTAAGCATTTCCTGAAAGCCAACGCGGGTCAATTCCTCGCGCATTGGTTTCACGAGCAGCGGGTCGTATGGCATACAAATCCCTTGGTTTAGTGAGTGAAATAAGGTCGTACCGCTTTTGCGGTGTTGATACAAAATTAGCAAGAATCCACCGAATTGCATACAATTTTCGCGTTGAGGCAGAAAGCCGCAAAGCGCATTGACGTTGGTGCAATTATTTTTCTGCTTTCGGAACGACATTCGCAACAGCAACGCGATTGACGCGCACCCGCACGTTATCGGCGATTTGCACCAAGAGAGTATCTTCATCTACCTCCGATACTGTGCCGTGAATACCGGAGGACATAACGATTTTGTCCCCTTTTTTCAAACTCTCCATTAAACTTTTGTGTTCATTTTCGCGCTTTTTTTGTGGACGCAAAATCATAAAGTAAAAAATAGCAATCACTGAACCAAACATGATCACCGTTGAAAACAACTGGCTTGTTGGGTCGCCGCCTTGCGCGGGGGACATAGCAAAAAGGAACAAATTCATAGGTATAGAAAAAGTGTTGAAAAGTACATTCAGGAAAATTCACGTAGTCATCGCTAGTTTTAGCGCCGCTCTTCGGGCTTAAACTCTTCCATATTCAAACTCTGCTCGGTTCCGCTTACATTCATTGCGTCTTGGCGTGGTGTGGACTGTCGTTGCTGCTCGGATTTAGAACCAGGCTTTGCAGAAGGCTTCGTAATAAGTTTCCGCTTGGGTGCATTATTGCGATCGGCGGTGGGGTCTTGCTGCACGATGCCGAGTGCCAGCGCAACAGGGCGTGTGCTGCCGATAGCCGCATTCACGTCGCCGCGCACGACCATCGAAGCCGATGCTCCGCCATCCAAATTCACTGCATTATACGCCCCGATCTGCCGCATTCCTTCGGCGAGTTCTTGAAGTGTCATACCCGTTGTGCCTGCTTCGGAGTCGGTTGGGTCGGTGGTGACGAAGTAGAGCGTTGTTCCGCTAGAGTTTGTGCCAATCGCTGTGCGTGGAAGTTTTTGCGTGATAAAATTGCGTCCTGTTGTGCCTTCCTGACCCGCTTCGTGCTTTGCGTAACCGCTCCGAACAAGGCGCGGCGTACCAGAGACCGCATGAACAAACGGTACACTCGAATACGTGTTCGTCTTGAACATGAGCGTCACTTTATCGCCCGGACGCGGCAATTCACTTTCATCAATATTTCTGCCAAACGAGATAACTACGCCGTTTTGTGGCACAGCAACCGCACCAGTATCAACCTCGACCACCCGACAACTCACTTCTTCGTTAATCATAGGTTGCGAAGCGTAGAGAAGCGTAGCTTTGTAGAGCGGGCGCTCGGCAGCCGCCATGCGCTGCTGTATGTCGAGGGATTTTTGGATTTGACTTGGCGAAGGCTTCTCGTCTGTTGGCAGCGTGGAAGCCGCATCGTTCTTAGTTTTGGAGGTTTTTGCACCGATAGTACCTTGTTCGATATTTTCTATCGGAAGCGTCGGTGCTACGGGGATTTCTTTTCCAGCATAGCGATTGTAGAGGACAACGCCGTTAGGATTAATGCGGGCATTGACGGTTTCGACGGGAAAACTGGTTTCGCGGGTGCGGAGCGTGGCGCTGATGCTGAAGCGTTCAATATACATTCGGTTTTGGCGATCAAAAAAGCAGGACGACCAGCCCTTGTACTGCCCCATTTCGACAACCTCGCCATTGACAACGGCAGGTCCAAGTGCGGTGTTGTAGTATGAGCGCCAAAAGTTGGCATTGACCATCCCCTGCAAAACGCCCGACTTGCCAGAATCGGCACGCTGAGCGATTGCCGGAAGGCTTTCCAAGCCATTGCTCAGGTTTTGCGCTTTCCACATTGCCACAGCAACTTCTGGTTTCGTCCGATCAACTTCCAAAACATGAATGGAGTGTTTGCTACCGGTGCTGATGATATAGTGTTTGTAGCGTACTCCGGGCATCAATTCTTCATCACGCAAGGTTTCATGCCATGTTTCGGAAAATGGCACAAATGCTTTTGCCATTGGCACGGGATCGGCTCTACGTGAAGTTTTGCGAGAAGAAGCATAACGCGATGATTTATAGCGGCGCGAATTGCGGCTATAATACTTGCGAGAACGCTTTCTGCCGGATGAACGGGCATATTTTGAGGTGGAAGCAGAAGAACGATAGCGGCTCGAATACGTTTTTTTTGCAACAGATTTTTTCGGCGAGGTTTTGACGGCATTATTCTTTTTTGCCACCTGTGCGGCTCTTCTTCGCGAGGCTATGCGTCTTGCGGACGAGGATTTTGAACGCGCAGTTTTTCTGGAGACAGATCGTGGCGCGGGTGTTTTGCGGGTAGTCGATTTTCCGGCGGTGGGCTGGGCTAGTGCTACCGTGCCTGTTTTTGCCCTAGGCGAAGCAGCCGAAGCAGAAGCCTCAGAAACAAGGTTAGAAGCGGCTTCCAGCGCATCGGCGCAAAACAACGAACCACACGTCAGAAGCGCGATTACACGAAGAGAGGCTTGGTGTTTCATGGTCAAATCCTTGTCAAATTCTTACGGCTTGGGCGGAATATGTTCGCTACTGCTCCCGCGCAAGGGTGGATTTTGAGGAGAAGCATTGCGCGAAGCACCACGTGAGGCGGTCTCGCGGAACATACTCCGCAAATATCGCAGATTATAGGGAAAAATTACCGAGCGATTCAAGTTTATCACATAATTGACTTTGTGTTGAAGATCATAGCGAGGAAATATGCGGTTTGCCCACCACATTTCCCCAATAAACGACCCCAGAAAATACGCGAGAATCGCCATCGAAAGATAGGTCATCATAATCGCAATACCGACACTAAACCATTTTGCCACAATAACCATCATCGCCATCATCAAGGCAATACTAAAGGATTCTAGTGTGTCGCCCATCAAGCGCTTGGTGTCGTGCTGTCCACGTGTGCGGCGCTTCTCGCGGACTTGTGCCAAAAGCCATGCTGCCATAAAAACTAACGGCATCGCACCAAAGGAAGCCGTTAAATCGGTCGCATGAAGTAGTCCTGCCGCCAAAAAACCCTGCATTGCCGTCAAACCCGCATATTCGATAAAACGGTGTCGGCGCTTCATCTCGTGCAAACGATCCACATCGCGGACAGTCAGCACAGGCGACTCTCCACTGAGGCTTCCGCCTAAAAAACTGGGATTGATGCGATTAGGGTGCGACACAGGGAGCATGGTGAACTGAATGAATAAATGCCAAATCACCTATTTCCACTCGTGAAATATATGATTTTCTTGGAACTAAGCAAGCCACAAACTTACGCATAATACTCGGCACTACAAAAAAAATTCCCGTTTGCGATAGGGCAATCGCATGAAAAAGATAGGGAAAACGGTGGGTGCTACGGAAATTTGCCCTCATAACCAAGAAGTTTTTCCTCATTATTTTCTTGCACTAAGGTTCTGGACGGCGAAATATTAAAGTACATTCGTTCGTAAGCTGTTGATACTTCAAAACAATTTTAGATTTTTAGTTCAGATTATTTACGTCCGCAACCTTATTCCTTCGCATGGTGCTTTTGGGAACCGAAAACTACGGAAATGCTATGGGAAACCCGCAGAACCTAAAGACCCGTCATTTCCATTTGAGGGGGGGTCCAGCATCAACACCCGGGATTTGGCGGGCTTTAAAAGTCTCTCCCAAAGAAGCGATTGGCAACTCAAACACCGTCGTTGCGAGCCTATTCCCACAACCTCCGCCAACCGCACGAACATCAAAGCCCCCTTACCGCAAGGATAAGTAGGGCTTTGGATTATTGTACGTTACCGTTGTCTATTTCTCGAAAGCTATTCATCCGTAGCGGGGTTTTTCACTTCAACAATCACTGTGCGGCAATAAAGACGGGCTTCAGGAAGCTCGTTATTTTCGTAAAGCAGAGGTTTTTGTTTGCCGCGACCTTCTACTTTGACTTCCTTCACAACGCCTGCTTTATCCAGCCCCAATGCGGCTTGGACGGATTTTGCACGGTCGGTAGAAATTTTCAAATTTGCTTGCTCAGAACCAATAATATCGGTGTAACCCGTGATAACAACGACCGATTCTGGTCTCAAGCGCTTTTCCGATTTGATAAATTCTACAATTTTTGCATTGCCATCCTCGACTTTTGCCGAAGCGAAGGGAAACAGAATCATGCTGTATCGGTCTTTTTCGACATCATTGGCGCGTTCTCGCTTTTTCTTTTGAATTGTAATTTGCTGAACTGGCATCGAAAGCCGCTTGGAACGGAGGTTTGGCAAAGTCGGATAACGAATCTCTAATTCATAGGTCATTGGAACGGTGTCTAAGGGAATCGTGTTTTTTTCTTTGTTAATTTTCCAATCTACAACGGGCTTAATATTCCCGGCAGCAGAAATGGGGCTGCGAAGCGCTTTTGCACGTTGTTTGATAGCGATACTCCACTGTGCGGGATTTTCGTCTTTTGCTTCAACTTTGCTGTAAAAGCGAATAATGGGTGGTGTAGCTTCGCGTAACGTGTCTTGGATGAACACTGGCTGCACCATCGACCACGCACCCGTAATTTCCACACGACGGTTCTCCGCTTCGGCTTCAAGTGGGCTTTCTTTGGAATTAGATGGTTTTTCCGGTAAATCGCGGCTTTGCAGATTTAGACGGGCAGGGTCTATTTTCCAGACATTTTGGAAATAATCTTTTACTGCCTGAGCGCGTCTGGTCGAAAGGTCTTTATTGCCCTTTTCAGGACCGACATTTGCATTGCAACCCGTAATCGTGATAGCTTCAGTCGAATTTTTCAGACGATAGCCGATAATATTCAGCACATCGTAATAGACTTCCAAGGTCTCACGATTAAAAAGGCGCTCCGGGCGGAATGACTCAACACTCACATCGGTCATTTGGATATACCGTTGAGGAATAGTGGCGGAATTATCGTCAAAAAAAACGTAGTTCAATAAAGGATGAATTTGGCGGCTCAAAAATTCGTCAACGCGGATTTGGACAACGGGAACTTCTACGCCATTTGCTTCCACGCCGAGTGCGCGGATTTTAGGTTTGCCATCGTTTGCGCCGTCATCATCATCTTGCGCTGCAAGTGGCATTGTTCCTGATAAAAGCAGCGCCAGAATGCAGAATGGGCGCAGAAACCGAAAGAGGCGGTGTTGTGTCATGGGAAAACTCCGAAAAGAGAGCGGATAAAAACAGGTAAATGGGTTGTGTGTTGCTTGCCGTCCAACCAATGCCTTCCCGTGCAGACAAAGTATGCGGCGGCTGCCATAGAACACCATGCCAATGCCTGCACGCACGGACAAAACGTTGCTATGGTTGGTTTGACCATTGCGAAGATACGAAAGTTTAAGAAGATTTACGTAAGGGGATAAAAATAAAGAAATGTTTCGACAAGCTCAATATGAGGATTTATGCGGTCTTCAGACTGAGCTTGTCTATTAGATTGCAAAAACAAAAAATCGTATTTTTACGTTCATAATGTACGACATTCTCAAGCGTAGAAGCCAAACACAAGCCGAATCAAGTCTAGTGAGCTTGCTCTGCTTCAAGCA
>JAAFHM010000260.1 GCA_013298375.1 Ignavibacteria bacterium
TTGATAGTTTCCAAAAGAAAATCCTGCGTGCCGCTTTGCTGGCTGAGGTCTTTGAGAACAGTCTTGGTTGTAGCATAATAGCCATTGGGAAAGTTCACGCTGACCGAATAGACACCTTTGGGAAGATTAGCAAAGCTATATGCTCCGGTAGCATCGGTGAGGGTTTGTGCGCCATTGCTGAGGCTTATGGTTACTCCTTGAACGGGTTTAGCAGGAGCGCTGTTTTCGGTAACGATACCGCTCAAGGTTACGGTCTGAGCGATAGGAGTGCCGCCTAATTGTGTCGTGTACGCGCCTGCACCGTAGGTTCCCACTGCCACCGTGCCATCCAGATCGCGTTTTGCGAGGTATCGTATCTGTACGCCCGGCGCACATCCGCTTTCGAGAAGCCATTGTGTATTCGCGCCGTTCAGCGCTGTGGTGGAAAATAAGCCCACGTCAGTACCGACAAAATAGGTCGTTTGTCCTTGATAATTCACGATGACGGCGGAAAAACACGCGGGACCATTGCCCGTGCCGTCGGGGTTTTGCTCAAGATTGCCGCCGACTGGCTGCCACGTTGTTCCACCGTCGGTGGTGTAGAAGAGGCTTTGTACCTTGAAATTTGAAAAAGCCACTAATGCTTTGTTGGGGTCGGTCGGATCCACGGCGCAAGACTGGACGTTAGCCATTGAGGGGAATCCTTTTCCGACGGAGACATCAATGGCTGTGGGTGTACCTGTGCGAGCATTGTCCACACGGAATACTTTGCCGAAACGTGTGCCGAGATACAGGCGTGTGCTTGCTCCTTTTGAAGCGCCAATCGCACTACAATAATCTCCCGGTATTGCTAAGGGTACGGGAAACTGTTGCCAGCCTTGTATTTGGTCGTAGCCCGTTAAGGGAATTGAGTAGAGGTTATTGTGCCGCCACAAAACAGCGGTTGCCGGGTAATACATGACGCTATCGCTGTTGGGGTCAAGGATGTAGGGGTTGATAAATTGCGGCGTAGCGTTTTTCGGTCGAATCGCTCCACTGCCATATTTGGCAACCGAGCCGTCCGGCTTGACAATGTTCCGTACGATATTTGAGTATTGAACGGACGCATAGACTATCCTATCGTTGCCCATTCTGCCGATAGGCGCAAACGTGCCGTCGCCGCCCAGCATCACACTCCATGATGCTAGACCAGATGCCGTGCCTATCTGACAGTAATTGTCTTGGAAGCCTCCGGCAAGGAGCGTCGAACCGACGGTATTTTCATCAAGGGCAACGCCGTGGAACTGCGTATTGATGTATCCATTATTGAGAGAGACCCAATTTGGTGTGTTGGGAACCTCGTTTTGGAACGCCGTTACGAGCGATTTATCAACTCCGCCATCGTTGGCGACAAGCATGGTATTGTCCGAGAAAAACTCCATATTGAGATAATCTACATGAGCGCCGTAGCCAGCAAACGCACTATTGGCGGCTGTTTTGAAACCATCGGTGGAACGAGCCAAGCGTAGGGAGCCAATAAATACGAGGTTTTCATTTTGGGGATGAACGTTCAGTAATATTCCTGCCATATTTCCGGCAACATTTGGTACAAACGTCCTTGCAACGCTGCTTCTATCTTCCCACGTTCCTCCCGCTCCTGCTCCGGTTCCTGACTGATAGGTATATTTGTGAAAAAAGATTCCATATCCGCCCGCTCCGTCGTCCCCCGCGCTGATTGCATAAAAAACATTCGGATTAGAAGGCGCGACTTTGATTCTCATTTGATCTTTCCATCCAAAATTAGGAGGCGTAATGTTGTCCCACGTTACGCCATCGGTGGAGCGAAGAAATCGTCTTTCGGATTTGAAAAGAGTGGTATTCCAAAATCCTACTCCGGCATAAAGAACTCCCGTCGAAGATATAGAAATATCTATCTCTGAAGTCGTTTCAACCGCTAAATTCCACGTCGTTCCGCCGTCTGGCGAGCGAAAAATTCCCCAGTCCGTGGCAGCATATACCTCGTCTTGTTGGGTATTGGTATGGCGCACGGCGATTGAGCGTACCACGGAAAATTTAGGGTTGTTGATGGTAGAAGCCAAGGGTTGCCATGTTTGCCCCCCGTCAGTAGATTTTACCATACCGCGAAACCCACCTGGTAGCGCTTTTATTGCAACTGCGCCTCCGCCACCGTACCAAATATTTTGTTTACCGGGGCGTTTGTCTTGCGCGAGCGACCATAGGTCTATGGCTTGCGGAGCCGTTGCCCGTGTCCATGTCTGCCCTTTGTTTGTAGAGCGCCAAATCCCGCCACCAGCAACGCCTGCCGCCAAAAGAATGTTTTCGTTGGAAACATCTATTCCAACGACTCGCGTGCATCCTCCAACGTTGAAGGGACCACGGGCTTGCCAAACATAATTTGCTGATTGCAGTCCCGCAGATTTTCTTGATTGCGCCGCAATGCTCTCACGGCTCGGAATGGAGCGCACAAACTCGCGCTCTGCGATGCCCATATCGGTAGGAATTTTGCCCGTTGCAGGGTCGTGGAGCATGATTTCCATTTGTCTCCGAAGGTCGGCATTGCTCTCGGTTTCATCCTCTTCTTCAACTTCATTTTCTTCAAATTCATTGTCTGCAACATCGCGCTTGTGAGCGTCATGTTTTGTGCGTTGAGGCTGGAGCGGCGTGATAGTATGCGGCTCTTGATGTGGTATTGCTGTTGTCGCAATACCTTTGGTGTTCGGATTATCTTGCTTTTGGACAAGGTTGGTTGGTGCGGTATAAGTATTCATCATAACGAGCATAGCGCTCAAACACAGCGTGAATGCTACACTGGCAGCAAGGAGGGTTTTGCGGAATTGCATAGAAGTGTTCCTTTGCATAAAAAAATAGTTGTAAGAGAAAAAGTATTTTTTTCGGATAATATTTTTGAATCAGGCTTTCAAGAGCGCACCATTGCTGTATCGGTTGCCACTTTAGTACTTGGGTTTTATTGGATAGTGCCGCATTGAAGTTGAGACAAGGTATCTATCACAAGTTGTAAAATGATGTGTATGCGCCATTTGTCAGTGCCACAGTTCCTGCCCACAATTCCTTGAGGTGGGCAATGTTCTTTTCCGGTGCATTGGCATCAGCAGTGAGAATTGCTTCGATTTTCTCTTTGAAATGTGGCGGTTTGATAGCAGTTCTTTCAATAATGTCGATAGCGCGTTTGTCGCCGATGGGATAGAGTTCATTCAGCGCAAAGAGGGTGCTGACGATACTTTTGACGGCTCTTGTCAGGCAGCCCACAATGTTGTACATATCACGCTTTTCGACAAACTGCTCGGCGTGCCAAATCGTAAATTCTGCTGCCCACAATGACTGCTGAATCACTGATTGCTTGAGCTTTGCGGGATAGTCTTTCACATCACGCTTGAGCTTCTCGATAATACCGTCGGGGTCATACAGGGGTATGCAGGTTTGCGTTTCTGCCAAAAAGATGATGGACGAAAAACCGTAAGGCGGTTGCTGCTCGAAGTGATTTTCCCAGATTCCGTTTTTTGCGTTTTCAATCGTCGTTGTGATTTGGTCAATGTTTTTGTAGATGAAATCAACTTTTCCATGCGTAGTTTTTATCCATGCACCGCCGTTTACCCACGGTCCCCACTCGTAAAAATTCGTTACGGTTAGGGTGGAATCGTGGGCATACTTTTCTGCTACCAACGTGATGGCGAGAACATCAAACGGCTCATTGCTCGTATAGTAGATTCCGACATCCAAATCGGAAGACGACGTAGCCATGCCTGTTGCAAATGAGCCGCCTAAAACGAGGGCTTTCACGCCGGGAATCACTTTCAGGTCTTGGACAATACGATTCAGCAGTTCCTGTTTTTCTTGGGGTAGTGTCATGGTTTATTACTCCTCGCTCAAAAAAATTGATGTTGAGATAAAATTCTACAATCCGCATACAACCTTGCTCCCATGCTTGACTAAAAGACCGTCCATACAATGAAAAAGACATGAGGAACTATATTGTCGAAATCTGCTGCAAGCGAGCCCCTACCGCCATTCCAAGCATTTCTAACGACATACTTTTTGCGATGCAATCATCCGCGCCAATTTTGAGCGCGTAGCGAATATCGTGCAATGTGCCATGCAAGCTCATGAGCAGCACCGGAACGCGCTTGTGCGCAAGGCGAATGCGTATGTGCTTGAGCGAAACACCCGCTTGATTGAGCGCGAGACTCATATCGCACAGTATCAAATCCGGCTTCGTGCCTGCGTAGCACGTCTCCGCCAGAGCCGACGCGCTCAGGACGCGGTAGCCTTTTTGCACCAACATTTCACGCGCAGTGCGCACAAAGTCGGTATTCTTGTCAATGATAAGCACCGTTTTATTGTCTTGAACACAAGGTTTAGTCGAGTGTACAGGGGTATTGAAGAACAGCCTCATTATAGTCCTCGGATTCTTGTTTCTGAATATTTTTCGCACCATCTTGGCGAAAAGCCACGTGTTGGAGCGGTGCTCATGCGATACGCTCACATCAACACTACAAAAATCCGAAAAATTGACTTGGGAAACATCTAGCGAATAATCACGACTTTATAGGCGGGAAGTCATGCCGGAGCATGATAAAAAGTCATAGAAGGGGAGGAGATGGCAGGATATACAGGAGGAAAACCGCAGAAGAGAACGCTTCAATACCGCACAGATACTAGCCCCAAACGCTTCGCAAAGTTCTCAACTTCTTTGCGGGAATTGACATTGAGTTTGCTGTACACATTCGCCAAATGATTGCGCACTGTTCCGACAGTAACCCCCAAACACTCCGCTATTTCAGGGTTTGAGAGGTGGAGAAGCTGAAGCACATCTATTTCAGCGTTGGTGAGACCGTAGGTTTTCAGCGCGTATTCCGTTTTGAGCAATTCACGCGCTATTTCGGGCTGCAACCACGATGTGATGTGGTCGGCAAGAATGCTGCGCAGCGCTTCAGCAAAGCGTTCCGTGGGTTCTTGTTTGGAAATGTAACCGTTTGCTCCGGCGGCAAAAATTTCCCGAAGATTTGGCGAGGCAAGCTCCGTTACCACCAAGATTCTGAGCCGTTCTTTCGATAAGCCCTGTTCTCGCAAACGGCGTATGAGCGTAATGCCACTCATGTCGGGCATCATCAGGTCAATAAAGACCACGTTTGCTTCGGATGTTGGAATTTGCTGCAATGCCTCTTCGCCGTTTCGTGCCACCCCCACAACCCGCACAGAAAGAGCGTATTCGGGATGCTCTTCCAAATACTGCGTGAGCGCCATTGCCAAACCGTGCCGTATGATTTCGTAATCATCCACAAGAAACAAACGTGCTTCGAGGTGAGGTTTTATGCTGGTTTCAGAGGTCATAGTTGAATGTTGAATGGGGGCAAATGCCTGTGGACAAATCTCGAAACGTTATCCACGAATCACACGAATCCTCACGAATAACGAGGTTGGAGCGGATTGTCTCTCAAAAAAAATGCTCTTGATTCGTGGCAATTCGTGTGATTCGTGGACATTGTTCAGAATATGCCTGAACAGTTACGATTGCGGAAGAAGGAGCGTAAAGGTCGAACCCTGATTTGGTGCGCTTTCGCAGCGAATTTCACCATTCATGGCATCCACGAGTTTTTTGACAATATACAGCCCCAAGCCCGATGAATACTCTTCTGTGGGCAATCCTGCTTTTGCCGCACCGCGCAGCAAAATATATTTCGTAAATAAGAGTTGCTGCTGCTCTTCACTCATGCCGATTCCAAAATCTTTCACAATAATCACGGCTTTGCCTGATTCCATGCGGCAGTGCAGTTCGACGCGAGAATTTAGGTGCGAGGCTTTGATGGCATTGGAAAGAAGATTCTCCACGACTTGCAAAACTGCCATTGGGTCAGCGAATGCTGTTACGGGTTCGTCGGGAAAAACGGCGCGAATCTCTACACTACGCAGTTTTGCACGGTGTTCCCAGTCGTGGCGGAGTTGCTCACAAAGTTCGCCAACATTGATGGTCGTGGGAATGAGCGATTCTTTGCCGTATTCAGCAGCGTGAACCTTCAAAAGTTGCTGAATCATGGCAAACATTCGTTCCGAAGTGCGTTTGATGATGCTTGCGGATTCGAGCATTTGCGGGCTTTCCAGCCGTCTTGCCTGACCTTCCAGCGAATACGCCATTTTCTGAATACCGATAATCGGATTTTTCAAATCATGCGCCACAACGCCTAAAATATCAACTTTTTCTTCATTTAGTTGCGTAAGATGTTCGTTTGCTTCGGAAAGTTGCCCGTTGAGGCTTGCAAGGCGCGTATTTGCTTCTTCCAAGACCTGATTTTTCTCGAAAATAAGTTCTGCTTCGCGCTCTCGAAATTTTTCTCGTAGCCTACGGCGCTGAAGTTGTTCACGAAATCGAAAAATCTGCCATAACCCGCCCACGCTGCAAACCGCATAAATACTCACCGCCCACCACGTTTCCCAAAAAAATGGCTGTACAGAGATCGTTACCGATGCCCCTTCTTCATTCCACACGCCCTTATCATCGCAGGCAAGAACGCGAAAGCGATAGGTTCTGCCGCGTGGAAGATTCGTGTAGTAGGCTGTACGGCGCATTCCTGCTTCTATCCAAGCGGCATCGTATCCTTCGAGCAGATACCGAAAGCGCACGTTGGCGGGCTTGCCGAGACTGGTCGCTGTATAAGCACACTCAAAGCGTTGCATTGCTGAGGGCAGTGTTAATGCCTCATTCATGCCGGTATTGATGGCGATTTTTAACGAATCTGCTAGTAAGGTTTCGATAATGACGGCTGGTGGTTTGCTTGCACGTTGGATAGTGTTTGGCTGAAGTTCTGCAATACCACGAATCGTTGCAAAAAGTAGGCGACCATCCTTGCAACGCCAGCCCACAGGCTGTGTTCCGCCGTTTGTTTCTGAACTTCGCATCCCATCTTCCGTATC
>JAAFHM010000628.1 GCA_013298375.1 Ignavibacteria bacterium
AATCAAGCGTTGGGCGCTTGGGGATTGATATTCACGCAACAGCAGGAAAAGGCGATGTGGGCTTTTGCAACACTTGGACACTCGAAATTTCGGTAAAACAACCTGTGCGCGTTTATGCCGGAATGCCGATTGGTCAACTCATTTATTTTGAGGTTGCCGGAGAGATTCTAACACCATACAATACCAAGAAAAACGCCAAATATAACGGTCAAACAAGTCTGCCTGTTGAATCCATGATGTGGAAAAACTTTTGATATTCCTCTTATGCGCCTCTACTCTCATGCCCAACAATATCCCGTTCCTCTTCCCGTGTCGGTACGAGTAATGGTGCTGTGTTTGGCGGCAGGACTCTTTGCGCTGTGCGGTCTTGTTTCCTGTGGGCGTTCTCAAGAATCAACGAAGAATCCATATTTTCATCAAGATAGTGTTTTACTGGAGCGCAAGGCAAAGGATATGTACTGGCGCGAAGGCGAAGCATCACCACTCCCGGCGGCGGACAAATCGCTATTTCAAGGATTAAGTTATTTTGCCCCAAGTGCTGATTATTGCTTGCTGGCACGGTTTGAGGCTTTTCCAAATCAAGACACGGTGCGCATTTTGACTAATGACAACGAAGTCCGCCTGATGCTTCGTGCTGGGCGCATTCATTTTGTCATCGGCAAGGATTCATGCCGTTTGACGGCATATCGTTACACGGGATTGGAAGGTAAAATGCAGCGTGGATATTTTGTCCCATTCAAAGACGCAACCAATGGGACGGACACCTATCGCCCCGGTCGTTATGTGGATGTGGAAATTCCCTCTGCGGGCTTGCCCTACATTCTTGACTTCAATCGTGCTTTTAATCCGTATTGCAACTACAACGATGAATACAGTTGTCCGCTTGTTCCTGCGGAAAATATTCTCACTGTGCGCATCGAAGCAGGAGAAAAAATATTTTTTCATCCCCGCAAATAACCATTGTTGACCAGCCATGCCGCACCATCAACGCCTTCTTCCTGTCATTTCGTCTGCCGCCCTACAAGCCACTTTGTGTCTTGTGCTGGGAGCATTTTGCTTGATATTGCCGATGTCGGGGTGTGTTGTCGTTGTGCAGAAGCCGACGCAACAGCAACCTCAAGCCAAAACAGCCGCAAAGGCAGAAGCAGAGCGCCCACTTCGGCAACTTCCGTCGAAGCCTCTTGTAGCAATGTCGGATGAGGTCGTGCGCTCCGAATTGGGCGATATGGTCTCGCTTCTGCCGATGGAGTGGTCGTTGGTGAATATTGAGACCAATCTGCCCGTCCAGATTTTTAGCGTTGCGGTGAATAATCAATATACCGCAAGCCTCGCCTATTCTGTTTTGCGCAAAGAAGAAAATTTTGATCAAGTACTTCAAAAAGACGGTTTGGTGGGTATCGGGAAAATCAGTGCAACCAAGCGCGACACAAAAATGCGCAATATCAAGCGCTTAGGAGAATTTGAAGAAGTCCAAGTCGGGACAAAGCGTTTTTGCCTTTACCGCTACACCACCGACAACGGCGCGACACTGAACCGTGTGGCAGTATTTCGCTCGTCATTTGGTAATTACTACGAATGCACTCTCTCCGACCTTACGTTTACGGGACGCAAACTCATCCCACGCGATGAAATGGAAAACATCTATTCTTCCGTGCTGGCGACTATTGACTTTTAGCAAAAACATTTTCTAAAAT
Organism: Ignavibacteria bacterium; assembly: GCA_013298375.1. Taxonomy (GTDB): domain Bacteria; phylum Bacteroidota; class Ignavibacteria; order Kapaibacteriales; family UBA4661; genus PH2015. The sequence continues at coordinate 1,695 of JAAFHM010000628.1, forward strand.
GCACCAATAAACTCAATTCGTGCCATGCGATAGGGCAGTGTTGCATTTGGCAAATTGCTGAATAAATCCCGCACCTGCACCTCAACGGTAAACCCACGCCCCGTGCTGACACGGATAGCGGTATTCAATAGCCCGCCCCGTGAGCGAACACGCGGGTCGTCGAGTGTGGGATTGTACTCAAGGCTGAGAGAGACAATATTTCCAATGGTCTTTTCAATACCGATGTACGCATTTGGAAAGCGCTCAGAAAGCACCGGGTCGAAAGAATAATTGATACCCCCATGAACAGCAAGCGATCCCCACAGCACAAAATTTTTACTGGCGGCGACAAAAATACCGGGCGAATGCGTCAGAAAGCGTCCACCGCTATATTCCCCGCGTCCCTGCGAGCTAAAACCAACGGTAACAGCAGGAATCGTTTGAGTCTCATCCAGTGGACGAAATCGTGCGTGAAATCCTGGTAAATTCTGGAAAATAATACTATTATTGCCGAGAAAGCCTGAACCGCCAAAACTTATCCCTAATTGGAGATTCGTAAAAGGCGAAGCGGTAAATTCTGCCATCACGCCGCTATTGCCAAAAACGTAGCCGTCAAAAGCAAAACGGGATTTTGCGAGAACTCCCGCCGTCGGCATATCCACGATATATCGGGACTCGTTTGCTGCCTGTTCGCCCGCAGTAGCTTGGGCGCGGAGTTGCGGGGTGCCGAGAGCGATACCGACAACTGAGACTATGATTGCGATACCTGATAGAAAGCGGCTTTGAAGATGTTGAGGCATAACACACATGGGGAAAATTATTTGATAATATGATTGATTTTGTTGATGCAATTTCTTGTAGGCTTCAAGTGTTGTCCGTCCAGCAAAATAACAAGGTAATGATCAAGTATTAGACAAAATTTTAAGATAAGGAACGCAAAATAAATAAAAGCGTGTTTTTGCCGTAGGGGCGAAAAATGTTTCGCCCCTACAATGCGATACGTGGCAGAACAATCGTTCCGTGCAAAAAAAACACGCTTTTATTTGAATCACATTCCTAAGATATTTAGTTTTACTTTGGCAAGTTGCTAATAAAGCTAGATACGAAGAGGCTTTCCAAGAAAACATCTTATCAAAAAAACGAGACTTTCGGCTTAAAGGCGCTTGAATACAAGGTTTTGATTATCTATATC
>JAAFHM010000113.1 GCA_013298375.1 Ignavibacteria bacterium
CGCCCGGAAATGCTCAATCCTGCGGGAACATTTCACGGTGGCGTTGTTGCCGCGCTGATGGATGATACCATTGGAGTCGCAGTTTTTATCCTCGGCAAGAAAAACTTTTTTACATCTGTGAATCTTGTTGTAGATTACTTCGCTCCAGCAAAAGTAGGCGACCGCATTATCGCAAAAACAGCGATTATCAAGGAAGGAGCAAAAATCATCAATGCGCAGTGCGAGGTGTGGAATCACGAGCGCAAGCGCCTTTTAGCACGAGGTACGACAAATTTGATGAGAATTGATACCGTCGTACCGATGGCAGCAGCAATTAACGATTAAAATCTTTTTGTTATCTCATTGTTCAGGATTATGCAACGTAAAACTATTGTAATTAGCGGCATTGGCGCAATCACCCCTATCGGAGAGGGCGTAGATGCTTACTGGGAAGGCTTACTTGCTGGAAAAAGCGGTGCTGTCCCAATTTCCGGCTTCGACACCGCCGAGTATGACTGCAAATTTGCCTGTGAAGTGCGGAATTTTGACGCGACAAAATATCTTGACCGCAAGTCGTTAAGCCGTCTGGACAAATATTGTCAATTTGGTATCATCGCGGCGGAAATGGCAATGAAAGACGCGAAATTCCACCTGCCCGATATGGATACGACCCGCATTGGCGTTGTCTTTGGTTCCGGCATCGGCGGGATGATTTCCTACGATGCGCAGTTTCGCGGCTATATGGCAGCCGGTCCGCGCCGCGTCAGCCCGTTCTTTGTGCCGCAGATGATTCCCGATATGGCTGCTGGCATGATTTCCATCCGCAACAATCTTCGTGGACCGAATTATGCAACCGTTTCGGCGTGTGCGACCTCTCTCCACGCCATGATTGATGCTTACATGATTTTGAATCACGGCATGGCAGACATGATGATTTGTGGCGGAGCCGAAGCGTCCATTACGCCAATGGCAATCGCGGGTTTTGGCAATATGCAAGCACTTTCCACCCGCAACGACAGCCCAGAAACCGCTTCCCGCCCTTACGACAAAGACCGTGATGGCTTTGTGATGGGCGAAGGCGCAGGAGCGTTTGTTGTCGAAACGCTTGAATCGGCACAGGCGCGGGGAGCGCACGTTTACGCCGAAATCGCCGGAGTCGGCATGACGGCTGATGCACACCATATGACCGCCCCACATCCCGAAGGCGAAGGCGCTCTCCGTGCGATGCAGATGGCAATGAATGGTGCTGGTATTACGGCACAACAGCTTGATTACATCAATACGCACGGCACATCCACGCCGCTTGGCGATGTTGCTGAAATCACGTCTATCAAAAAGCTGTATGCTGAAAATACCGATGCACTCAGCAAGGTTAATATCAGTTCAACGAAGTCCATGACGGGGCATTTGCTGGGCGCTGCCGGGGCGATTGAATCTATCGCGTGTGTCAAGGCAATACAGCATCAAATCGTACCGCCGACGATCAATGTTTTCAATCAAGACGAGCGCATTGATGTCAATGTCACGCCGAATAAGCCGCAAGAGCGCTCCATTTCTTACGTTCTCAATAACGGTTTTGGTTTCGGTGGACACAATGCAACGTTGATTTTTAAGAAAATCTAAACTGAGCGACAACATATTCGCCGAATAACAATAATGCCAAGAACAGTATTCGTACCGTTCTTGGCATTGTTGTTATTGTTTGGTCTGGCGGGAGTACCAGCGTTAATTTTTTACCGCATCCAGTAAAATCTCCGATACGTCGCGGACGTTGACATCATCCACTCTGCCTTTGTCCTTCACGCCATCGTTCATCATCGTCATACAAAACGGACAGTTCACGGCAATAGTATTTGCGCCTGTTGCAAGAAGTTCTTCGGTGCGCTCAATATTGACGCGCTTGCCGTCGTGTTCTTCCATAAACATTCGCCCGCCGCCCGCACCGCAACAGAAGCCTTTATCTTTGCTGCGTCCGGGATTGATGACTTTCAAGCCGGGAATGTCGGTCAACATAGCGCGTGGAGCCTCATATTCGTTGTTGTAGCGCCCCAAATAACACGAATCGTGGTAGGCAATCGCTGATGAGGAAACATTCTTGCCCGCAATCTTCAGTTTGCCCGATGCTGTTAAATCCTGAATAAATTGCGTGTGATGGAACACTTCGTAATTGCCGCCGAATTGCGGATAATCGTTTTTCAGCGTATTGAGGCAGTGCGGACACGTCGTGACGATTTTTTGGACGTTGTAGCCGTTCATCGTTTCGACGTTCATTTTCACCAGCATATCGGCAAGGTACTCATTGCCGGAACGCCGAGCCGGATCGCCGGTGCATTTTTCTTCTGAACCCAAAATGCGGTATTTCACGCCAGCAATGTCCATCAATTCAGCAAATGCCTTGGTAACACGCTTTGCACGGTCATCATAACTTCCGGCGCAGCCAACCCAGAACAGCACGTCCATTTCCGGGTCGTCGGCGACTGTTTTGACGTTTGTGCCTTCTGTCCAATCGGCACGCTCTGAGGGTGAAAATGCCCATGGCGTAAAGCTATTTTCCATATTACCAAATGCTGGTTGTACTTCTGGCGGGAAATTCGCTTCCATCAGGACAAGCGAGCGTCGCATTTCCACAATCGCCGGGACGTGTTCAATCATCACGGGGCATTCTTGCTGGCAAGCACCACAGGTGGTACATTGCCAGAGTGCCTCGACGGGAATATACTCGCCGATAAGAGGCTTTTGCCATGTTGCTTGTTCGTCCGTTGTCAGGATTTTTTCAAATACCGCTTGCCCCATTTCACCAGCTTCTTCGGGCTTTTTCCCTTTTGCCAAAAGCGTGGCAGATTCTTTTTCTTCCGCCGAACCGCCATTTTTGCTAAAAGCATCGAACTTCAGCATGAGTGGTGCTTTGTCCATGGTGCGGTCGTGAATAGCGACGATGATGGCGCGTGGGTCAAGCACTTTGCCTGTTTGGTTTGCTGGGCAAACGCTGGTGCAGCGCCCGCAGTGCGTACAAGTGTAGCCGTCTAAAAGCGTTTTCCACGTAAAATCTTCGATGTCGCTTGCGCCGAATTTTTCTGCGCCTTCTTCCTCGAAGTTGATAGGTTTGAGGCTGTTTGGATAGGATAAATTGCCAAAGAATGTGTTGGGAAGCGAGGTCAGAACGTGCAGGTGTTTAGAATACGGCAGATAGTTCATAAACCCGAAAACGAGAACCATATGCGACCAGAAAAACACCTCGAAAATGAGATGTGCTGCGCCTTGTGGGATAATTGTGGCAATGGCACTGGCAAACGGACGCACCGCCCACGAAAAATCTGCGCCAAGGCTGATACGAGCAGAGTTTTGCAGCAAAATCGAAGTCACAATGCTGAAAATCGTAATGAGAATCAATCCCGCTTCTACTTTTTCGCCCTCGACCTGAAGACGCGGTACTTTCGTGACATAGCGCCGCCAGAGTGCCGCCAGCGTGAGCAGCATAATCAAGCCGCAAAAGATATCAACTAAAATGGTGATACCAGAATACAGTGGTCCCAGAAAATTTAGCGACCAACCATCATGCAAACCTTCCAAGATACCTTCTGTTGCCGATGCCAGCAAAATAAGAAAGCCCCAAAATACGCCCGCATGGATGGGTCCGGCGACTTTGTCGCGTAAAATTTTGCTTTGCCCAAAACCAACTTTGAGCAAAAGCCAGAGCCGCGCCGGAATATTGTCCAAGCGATTTTCGGGTTTGCCGAGTTGGAGATAGGAAATAAGCCGCCGCACATTGAAAACAATGCCGCCAAAAGCAGCCAGCATCACCAGCAGAAACACGATGTTTTTGATGCCCATGGTTGAACTCCTTGTTGTTATTGGTTGATAGTTTTGATTATTGAATTTTTTTGTATGAGTGAGAATGTACGTTTGCCAGAAGATGGTAAAAGTGCGTTGAGACGAGAGAATCAACTTGTTTCCGGCTCTATACCTAACTTGCGGAGCTGCTCGGCGAGACGCTCCGCTTTTTGACGCTCCGCTTCTGCTTTCTGACGTTCCGCTTCTGCTTTTTGACGCTCTGCCTCTGCTTTCTGACGCTCTACTTCGACGTTGCGACGCTCTTCTTTGAGCATTGTCAATGCTTCTTGGTGCAAGCGCCCGATTTCTTCAAAAGCCACAAAAGCACGTCCATCGGGGCGAAATAACTGCACTTCATCGTTTTCCAGACCAAAGCGAATGCCTAGTCGCGGGCTTTGCCACGTTAGCATATTGTCAATCAACCGAAAGGCGATGCCATCGCGCACGTAGCCAATCAGGTCGGCGCGGTCGGGGTCAATGATGTAGTATTCCTCCACACCGTAGCGGTCGTAGAATTGCTGCTTTCGCGCCATTTCGCCTGCTCGGTTGCCGGGCGACAGCACCTCGAACACCACCTGCGGTGCTATTCCGCCTTCTTCCCATTGTTTGTAGGAGCCTCTGTATCCCTTGGGGCGACCAAAAGCAACCATCGCATCAGGCGCAAGGCGGATTTCAGGATGTCCTTCGACCGCATACCAGAGCAAGTCTCCAGCAACAAAAACATCGGGGTTTTCGGCGAACATCGTGGCTAACTCGCCTTTGATACTGGAAATCCAGTCAAATTGTTTGGTATTATCAGCCATCGGTTGCCCGTCGGAATCGGGGTAAAGAATTGCTTGAGTTTTTGCCAAGGGTGAAATCATAAAACCTCACGGAATACAATCGTTGGAAAAATCAGCCTCGTCATTTTGCAAACTCGCATCATTGCTCGTCGCGGTGGACAGTCTCTGGCGAAAATGCCGGAAGACAAACGGCGATGTATTCTGCACCTTCATTCGGTGTACTGTACCGTACCCATTCGCCAGCGTGAGTGATAATAGCTTGTCCGGCTTTGACGGTGATTGTGCCAGAGTGCGATTCGACCTGAATCTCGCCCTTGAGAACAATCGTAAACTCCTCAAACTCTGGCGTTTGCCCCGGCTCCACCCATCCTGCGGGCGAAACCATGCGAGCAACGCTGGCACCAGATGTTTTCGAGTTCACGCGCCCGATGTATTCTTCAATTCGCTTGGGTTTGTTGCCGGCGGCTTCGATGATAGAAGGTTGTGGGATGAGTGTTGGCATAGCTTGTTTCGGTCAAAGTGAATGGCGAATGTTTACACATCAACAATCTACGCAAACCGCACCGAAAATCCAATGCTACACAGAAAAAATCCTGGAAATGATGATTCCTTGCGGATATTCAGTCCTCTAAACTTAGGCAAGAACGCCTCTACCTGTATGAGATGATGACCTCTGCTTGAGGAATGATAGGCAATGTCCCCGAAATTACGATGATGTAACCTTGCAAAATCGGAGTTTTTCGCTATTTTACAAGCCTGTTTCTTTTTGCCCATACTTCCCATCCACACTATGCCCACAAGAGCCGATAAAACCGAGCGCCTTGACGTTAAGCGCATTGACCTCAGCGACCCGTCGTATTACATCAACCGCGAACTAAGCTGGATTGCCTTCAATCACCGTGTACTGGAAGAGGCAGAAGACCCCACCAATCCACTCTTGGAGCGCCTCAAATTCCTCGCTATTTTTAGCTCAAATTTAGATGAGTTTTTTATGATTCGCGTGGCGGGCTTGAAAGAGCAGCTTGATGCGGGCGTTGTGAATTTAGCGGTGGATGAAATGTCCGCCGCAGAGCAGTTGCAACTTATTCGGGAACGATTGGTGCCGCTTATTGCCAAGCAGTCAACGCTCTTGCACGAACTTCTGCCACAACTTGCCGAAGCAGGAATTGTCATTCACGAATACGCCAAATTGAACTCCCGCGACCGCGCCGCACTGGAAGAATATTTTTACCAAACCGTTTTTCCGCTTCTCACGCCGCTTGCTATCGATTCCGGGCATCCTTTCCCGCAAGTCTTGAACCGCAGTTTGAACATTCTTTTTACTATTCAAAATGTGGACGAACCCGATGAACGGCGTGCTGCTGTCTTGCAACTACCGCAAGTGCTGTCGCGCTTTGTGCCGCTCAAACGCAAAGCCGGACACCATTTTGTGCTGATGGAAGAAGTTATTCAGGCGCATTCCGACGCGCTATTTCCGGGCTTGCGCGTCGTGGAATCGTATAATTTCCGTGTTTCCCGCGATGCCGATATTGCGATTGCCGAGGACGAAGCAAGCGATTTGCTGACCGAAATGGAGGAACAAGTCCGCCAACGCCGATGGGGAGCGGCTGTCCGCCTCGAATTGGATGAACGCTCGCCGGAACATTTGCGCGAATTGCTGATGACGCTGCTCGACCTGAGCAATGAAGACGTTTATGCGGTCAGTGGTCCTCGCAATATTTCCGATTTTATGGGTTTGACGGGTCTGGATGTGCGGCAACTGCGCTATCCATCCTTCAGCACCCGCATTCTGCCGCGTTTTAGTGCCGAAGTGACGAATCCTGCGGCACTTTTTGCTGCCATTCGTCAGCAAGATATTGTCGTGCATCATCCGTTTGACTCGTTCTCGAATCACGTTGTCAAATTTGCATTTGCGGCTGCCGAAGACCCGGCGGTGCTGGCTATCAAAGTGACGCTCTATCGAGCAGGGCGCAAATCGCCCGTCGTGGATGCCCTTATCAAAGCCGCACAAAATGGGAAACAAGTCACTGCCTTTGTGGAACTCAAAGCCCGCTTCGACGAAGAAAACAATATCCAATGGGCGCGGGAACTGGAAAAAGCTGGTGTTCACGTGGTCTATGGCATTATGGGGCTGAAAACTCATGCCAAAATGATGATGGTCGTCCGCAAAGACGAAGACAGAATACGCACCTACGTCCACCTTTCGACCGGAAACTACAACCAAAGCACGGCGCGGCTTTACACCGATATTGGCTATTTTACTGCCCGCGAAGATTTTGGATTGGACGCTATCAACTTGTTTAATTTTCTGACCGGATATTCACAATGCAAGACGTGGCGGCAGTTTGCGATTGCTCCGATTACGCTTTCGGATGCGCTACTGATGCTGATTCGCCGCGAGACCGAATCCCATACCGCCGAAAACCCGGGCGAAATTGTGGCAAAATTGAACGCACTGGTGGATGATAAAATCATTCGTGCGCTCTACCGCGCTTCGCAAAAAGGTGTGAAGATAAAACTGCTTGTACGCGGTGTTTGCTGCTTGCGTCCGGGTGTGCCGGGAGTGAGCGAAAACATTGAAGTCCGCAGCATTGTGGGGCGCTTTTTGGAGCATAGCCGGATTATGTATTTCAAAAATGGGGGCGATGAAGAGGTCTATTTGTCAAGTGCTGATTGGATGCCGCGCAATCTCTATCGCCGTGTCGAGGTGATGTTCCCGGTTCCTGAGCCAAGCGCCAAGACGCAAATCAAACATTTTCTCAGCGTCTATTGGGGCGATACCGCAAAATCACGTATTTTGCTTCCCGACGGACGCTATGAAAAGCTGGCAGACCGCATGAAATCAAAAAACAAACAGCTTTTTTCCTCGCAACAGCACTTTTTGAACGAACTGCGTTTGCAATCCAAAGGCGCAGCCACGGGCGGCGCAAGCGTGGACGACCTCCAAGCACTCCTGTTCTCGCGGAGTTTGTTCGCCGACGAGCAGACATCAGCGCAGAATGGAATCGCTCATCCCGTAAGCGCCTAATCTTGCAGGTGCATGATTTCTTGTTTCATCTTTTATTTTTTGCATTATGCCACATATTTTGAATCCTCATCTTGTCACCATTGCACCATTCAAAGGCGTAATGCCGCGTTTGCATGACAGCGTGACACTCTTCGATGGTGTGCGCATTACGGGCGACGTGGAGATGGGCGAAGACTGCACGGTTTGGTATAACTCCGTTATTCGCGGTGATGTCAATGCGATTACCATTGGCAAGCGGACAAATGTGCAGGATTTATCCATGCTGCACGTTACCCATGAAAAGTACCCACTTACCATTGGCAACGATGTCACCTTGGGGCATTCTGTCGTTGTGCATGGCTGCACGATTCACGATTTTACCTTGATTGGTATGGGCGCACGGGTATTGGATGGCGTGGTGGTCAATTCTCATTCTATCGTGGCGGCTGGGGCAATCGTACGCGAACGGTTTATTGTGCCATCGGGCGTACTGGTGGCAGGGATTCCGGCAAAGATTATCCGCGATCTTACCGATGACGACCGTGCGATGATTACCATGATTCCGCCGCGTTATGTGGATGTTGCAGCACAATATCGGCTGGATGCTACAACAAAATAACGACGCTTGAGCATGGTGATCTGCTCGGCACAGTGGCCTCTTCCCAGCGCGTGAGTGTTGCAAAAGCCTCTTCATTGCTCGTTCCACACATATCAAGCGAGGGCATGAGGCTTAGGCAGACGCTTGGGCGCTCCGGTCTGCCAAAAATTGCACAGGTATTCGTCTCGGTGAGTTGTGCGCATCGCATTCCGGCTGGCTTTCCGTGCGGCATACCGGGAATAGGGGATGAAATCGAAGGCGCAATGCAACACGCACCACAACCACGTCGGCAATTCATAACAGTATCCTCATGGTACGTTCTTGGTAAGGAATGAAGAACATCAGCCGGATGCCTCAGAACACCTGCATCAAAGCGGATATTTCAGATAGTGCTGCTTGCAAAAAACTTCCACCATCACCTCAATTTGGTCTTGATAGCCCCAACCCATCTGACGGGAAATTGTATGGATTTCCTGCACACGACCAGTAAAGGATTCAAAGAGTTCGGGTGCTGCCGAAAGCTCCTTCAAAAAGCTCTCGAACATAGACTCCATCGAATTATAAAAGGCTTCGTGCATATCGCCGAACTGCCCCGTGAAATCCGTTCCGACTTCCACGAAATAGAGTTTGATGTCTGCAATATGCGCAGTTTGTCCTTTGAGCATTTTTGCCGCCTCAGTGACGATTTTACGCGCCTCGCCCAGCTTAGGAGTACGCGGATTGCCAGAGGGCGTGAAGAATTTTCCGTCAATTTTCTTCTTTGCCTCCAGAATGATAGCGTTGTAATCAACGGCATCGGAGCCTTGAACGAAGATGGTAACAAACTGCCTATTTTGCTTGGAAAGTTTGCAGAGTTCATTGATGATTTCCAAGAGATCATCGCGCTCAAGGTCATTCAGAAGATGGCGTATTTGCTTTGCCATAGAGGAATAAAAAAGGTGAAACAGAAAAACATGACGTTCACAAAGGTAAAGATTCTACGAAAATATACTCAAAAACGATCATACACACCCCACAAAAAACACCCCATTCCTTTGGTTGCAGCCATATCCCATATCAGCGTCTTGCCGTCCGCCAAATTTTTGTATATTTGACAATGATTGTCCCATTTTTTTGACACATTGAACCTTGATTTGACAAGATAATGACGCACTTTGTATCCTTTACCAACGCCCGTTATACCAATCTTCAAACCCTCGTCCAGACCGATTATGCCCATTTATTGCGCTCTTTCGACACTGAGCGCAGTGAACACGTACTGCTTCAGGTCTTTCGCACCAGCAATGAAGCCGAGCAGTCCTACATTCTGACCGAAGCCGCAGCGCTGGCAAAACTCGCCTCGCCGCATATTGCCTCGCTCTACGATGTCAATATTACGGCAAATAACGAACCTTACATCGCTTTTGAAAATCTTCAGCACATCCCGCTTGATACCGTGCCGCACACGCGATTTGCCAATGCTCAATTTATCGTGCAGATGGCAGCGTCCTTGCTCACGGCACTCGCACCGCTCCATGCGCAAATGCGGGCATTGCTGTGCTTGTCGCCTGCTTCGGTGCGCCTTGCCGACGAAGACAGCCCTGTTGCCCGCATTGCACTTGACTCGTGGTTTCCACTTGCCGGGGACATCATTGCACGCGCTGTTTATGGAGAACATAACCAGTATGCCGCACCAGAACTAGTTTTGCAGCGCACCGCCGATGCAAGAGCGGATTTATACAGCATTGGCATCACACTCTATGAAGTTATTACAGGGCAATCGTTTAATGAGGTTGCCGTTATTGAATCATCCGGAATGTTGTCACATCTGGTCTTAAAATCTCTTCGCCAACACGCCCCCGCGCTACCGGATGCGCTTGTGCAATGGATTTATGCGCTTTTGGAGCGTGACCGCTCCATGCGATTTTTTTCGGTACGCGAAGCGTTGGAGTATTTGACCGCACACGGGCTTTTGCCGAGCGAAATGCTGGGCGGTCTTGAGCCAAGTCCCGTCAATCTTGCTCCTGTGAGCATTATCGGGCTGGAAACCGCATTTGCGGCGGTTGTCAACGTCCAATCGCCCTTTGTCGAATCGCCCGTGTTGGAAATATCCGGCGAGCCGGGGCTAGGAAAAACGATGCTTCTGCGCTCGCTTATGCAATCGCGGATGCACTCCACGACGCTTTTGCGGCACAAAGTCGCATACTTTGCCGCGCAAGCCTCTCACAGCCTTCCGCGAGAGATTCAAGCCGCATTGGAAAAGCAAGAACCTACGCTTTTCCTCGTTGATGATGCCGAACAAATGCCGGAAGATGTACGCCTCGCCGCAAAAGCCTTACTCGCTCAAGAGGACGCAACGCTTGCAGGAGTGCGGCTTGTGGCAACGCACCGTTCGCAACTGGCGCGATTAGCCACGAAGCCAACGATGCTCACGCTCTCGAATTTTGCCCCATCGCACGTACCGATGTTTTGTGCAGAAATCTTGGGGCGCTGCGCTTTCACACCCGAATTTCATCGCCAACTCTATGCCCAAACCAAAGGACATCCGCTTGCACTCGCACTAACGGTACGTTCAATGGTGAAAAATGGCGTAATCACGCGCCGTAACCGCATTTGGACGCACGCCGCTTCGGTAGAAGACCTTGCTGCGCAAGCGCCACCATCATTCAGTGCTTTGATGTTGAAGGAAATGCGTGCGCTTTCCGAAGAATCGCTGACGATGCTCGCGGCGGTACACAGTGCGTTGAATGTCTGCGAAGCGCTGCATCTCCCTGTTTCGTTGCACCTTTTGGCAGAAATGCTCGACAGTTCCACGCAAAGCGCATTGCGGCGTTTGCTCGTTCTTACTTTCGAGGGCTTTGTCTATTTGCATAATTCCGCCGTCGAATGGGCGCATGAAACCTTCCGCGAAGCCGCTTCTGCGGCAGTTGATGAGGGGGAGTTATTGCGGTTTCAAGGCATAGCGGAGGAACTTGTTCGCAGCCGCCATGCAGCGCTTTTTACAACGGAAGTACCGCCGCAAACGTCGTCAAATCTGGAGTTTAAGCCGGAAATTCCGCAAGAGCCGCAACACGAAACTCCGGCACAAAGCGTTGAACCAAACGCCAGCGATGAAATTTTGGAAGCGCGACACGTTAGCCCAGCATCAGCGCCCGTGCGGGAAAAACAAATCGCCAGCAGCGAAGCCAACACTCACCCAAGCAGTATTCACGCCGTTCCCGTCAATATGCCGAATGCACCGACATTGATTTCTGAGCCGTTGCCATCTCTCGCATCCAACGAGGGCGCATTCAATCTCACTTCTTCTATTCTTCTGCAAGGCATCTCCGACGCGGCGCACCTGCTTCGCAAAAGCGTGGAAACAGCCGCAGCGCACGATGTTCCGTGTTTGATTGAAAGTGTCTATGGTGCATATCGGGAGGATGTGGCGGCAATCATTCACAGCGCAAGTCAGCGCCGCGAACGACCATTTCATGCGCTTTCTTGTGCGGATTTCGAGGCACATGAATTAGAAACATACCTCTTCGGAACAAGCAATGAAGCGGGATTGATAGCAACGTCGGAAGGCGGCACGGTCTATTTGGATGAAATCGTGTATGCGTCGGCAAGTGTTCAAGCGCGTTTGGCGCGATTTATCCAATCGCACCGCAAACAGGGCAAAGTCCAAATT
>JAAFHM010000560.1 GCA_013298375.1 Ignavibacteria bacterium
TGATAATCTCTTACGGCGCATTTCTTCCGTATTCGCTGAAAAAAAATTGGTAAAATTCCCAGAAAAGCCGCATTTTACCAGTCCTTTCAGGTATTGTCCATTTGAGTCTCTACTTATCTGGTACTTTCACCATTTTCTAGGGAACGGCATTTAGACACGTTATGAATACTCGAACTCAGTTTTTCGTCACAGCACGGGCAGTCCTTATTTCAGGCATAGCATTTTTGGCAACACCTCGCCTTGCGGCACAGAATCTTGCATCGCCGACAACCACATCCGAAAATACGTTTATGCAACTCTTGATTCCAATTCTTGCGGTAGTCTGTACTTTTGCTGCGACAGCGGGATTTTTTATCATGCGCTCCCGCAAACAAGCGGCACGTGAACAAGAGTTGCAATCCTCATTGGAAGCCACAAAAGTTGAACTCGCCGTTACAAGTCGCCATCTTAACGAAGCAATGCAATTCCGCTTTCAGGTGTTGAATATCGCCGCAAATGACTTGAAAAATCCGCTTGTGGCAGTGGTGAATTTTGGCGAACTTCTAAACGAACCTGATATGACCCCATCAGAGCGGGAAGTTATTACTGGGCAAGCCTCTGGCATGGCTGAACGCGCATTAGGGCTTATTAACGCCCTTTTGGAAGCGCATCAGTTGGATGTAGGGCAAGTGCGGGCGCATATTGGGGTCGTTTCGCTGTTGCCAATTTTGCACACTACCGTTGAACGATACCGTTTGCTTGCAAAACATAAATCCATCATCATTTTTAACGAATATCCTCTGCCTACGCAAGCAGAAATTTTCGTTCAAGCCGATGAAACCATGACACGGCAGGTATTAGAAAATATTATTTCCAATGCCGTAAAATTTACCGACTTCAATAGAAGCGTGATAATCCGCGTTCTGCAAGGCGAGACTGATTCTTTCGTCGAAAAAGAATTACCGAATAACCGAGAAGAACTCACACAAAATGCCCGCAAACAGTCGTCAAAGCGCATTCGCATTGAGGTTCAAGACGAAGGTCCCGGAATTTCGCCAGAGGATATGAAAAAAATGTTTGGAATGTTCACGCGGCTATCCGCACGCCCGACGGGCGGCGAAAGCAGTACCGGCGTGGGTTTGAGCATCGTTAAACGTATGGTCGAAACAATGAATGGCAGAGTCTGGTGCGAGTCTAAGATTGGCTCTGGTGCTACGTTTGTGATTGAATTACCTTCGGCAGAAAAATAACCATTGTAGAGAAGTATTTCCCTTTTTTCAGGAGTCAGTTATGACCTACAACGCAGATGCAATCATCGTTGGAGCGGGTTTGGCAGGCTTGACAGCAGCAGCCGAACTTGTTGAAGCTAAGAAAAACATCATCATTCTCGACCAAGAGCCGGAGCAGTCTTTGGGCGGTCAGGCATTTTGGTCGTTTGGAGGATTGTTTTTTGTCAATTCCCCCGAACAGCGTAGAATGGGCATTCGTGACTCCTATGATTTAGCGCACCAAGACTGGATGGGAACGGCAGCCTTTGACCGCCCCGAAGACAAGTATCCACGCCTTTGGGCAGAAGCGTATCTTGATTTTGCTACCAACGAAAAATATGATTGGCTCAAAAAGCAAGGTTTGAAGCTGTTTCCGGTCGTGGGTTGGGCTGAACGCGGCGGCTATACCGCAACAGGTCATGGAAACTCGGTTCCGCGCTTTCATGTGACGTGGGGAACGGGTCCCGGCGTTCTCGAACCCTTTATTCGCCGTGTGCAAAAAGGCGTGGAACAAGGTTTGGTGAGGTATTGCTTTCGGCATCGGGTGACAGAACTCCTCAAGACCAACGGCGCAGTAACGGGTGTTTCAGGGGAAATTTTGGAAAGCAGTCTCGTGGAGCGTGGTGCGCCCAGCACACGGAATGCTATTGGAGAGTTCAGTTTCCATGCGCCTTCTACCATCATCACGACTGGCGGCATTGGCGGCAATCACGATTTAGTTCGTCAAAACTGGCCCCCACGCATGGGAACACCGCCGAAAAAAATGATTCAGGGCGTTCCCGACCACGTTGACGGCTTGATGCTGGGAATAGTCGAGCGCAATGGCGGCAATCTCATCAACCGCGACCGAATGTGGCATTATCCTGAAGGTGTACAGAACTACGCACCAATTTGGAATCGCCACGCGATTCGCATTCTCTCCGGACCCTCCCCGCTTTGGATGGATGCACGTGGGAAACGCCTTCCAACACCACTTTTTCCCGGGTTTGATACAATCGGGTCGCTTGAATATATCACCAAAACTGGCTACGATTATTCGTGGTTTGTGCTGACGCAAAAAATGATAGAAAAGGAATTTGTGCTTTCCGGTTCAGAGCAAAATCCTGATTTAACAAATCGCAGTATTCGCTTGCTGATGAAGCGTATTTTGCCCGGCGCACCAGCACCCATAGAGGCTTTCAAGGAAAAAGGAGAAGATTTTATCGTGCGAAAAACCCTACCCGAACTCGTACAGGCAATGAACTCGCTGACTGGCGACAATCTCATAGATTATGCGGAGTTTGAACGAGAAATCCTCGCCAGAGACCGCGAAATGGACAATACTTTCAGCAAAGATGCGCAAGTTATGGCGCTTCGCAATGCCAGAACCTATCGGGGAGACAAACTCATTCGCGTTGCAACACCGCATAAAATCTTAGACCCGGCAGCAGGACCACTCATTGCCGTCCGATTACACACTCTTACGCGCAAGACACTGGGCGGTTTAGAAACTGACCTCAAAAGTAGAGTTCTCCAAAGCAATGGCGAACCGCTTCAAGGCTTGTATGCAGCCGGAGAAGCGGCGGGATTTGGCGGCGGCGGTTATCATGGGTATAGAGCGCTGGAAGGCACGTTTTTAGGTGGATGTATTTTTTCAGGACGTGCGGCCGGCAGAGCGGCGGCGGGACGCTAATCAAGATTTTATGACCCTTCCAGCCATGCCTTACAATCTCGCACACGCTCACGGCTGACCAGCACCTCTCCTGTTGCTGCGGGCAGTAGCTTGAGCGCTAGTCGCCCGTTGAAATACGGCTCGGCTTCTACGATTGCACTTGCTTGAACGATATATTTCCGCGAAATCCGAAAAAAATGGCGTGGGTCGAGAACGGTTTCCAATGAACTCTTGCAGGGGGAATGGTTGCTTCATCGTGCGTTGGTGCGGTGTGGGGAGTGTTTGGGGGAGTTCGTTTTGTTCGGTATATTTGTGGGCATAAATCAACAATGCGTAAAGTACGACAAAGACGATACAAAAAGTACGACAACAAAGCCCAGGGCAATCGCATGAAAAAAAAGTTATAGTGCAAAAAGCACTTTTTCAAGATAGTCGTCGTTTCTTGCGGCTTTGCGCTGCTTGATGCGGAGGCTCTTTTTGGTAGAGTTCTCGCGTCGAAGCTG